>NZ_JAWSTH010000009.1:0-105116 GCF_033542075.1 Conexibacter stalactiti | reverse complement strand
AGGCGCCGGCCGGCGCCTGCAGCAGGTGCGCCGCGACCGCCGCGGGCGCTTCGCCGGCGGCCTCCAGCAGCTCGGCGGCGCGCGCGTGCAGCCGTGCGCGAGCATGCGCCGGCAGGTCGGCGGCGACCGCTCCGGCGACGAGCGGATGGACGAAGCGCAGCGGCTCACCGGGTGCCAGCACGTGCGTCGCCGCGAGCCGGTCGGCCGCCTCCGCCGCGGTCGCGTCATCGATCTCGACCAGCGCGGCGGCGCGCGCCAACGGCGCCCGCTCACCGAGCACCGCAGCCGCGCGCGCCAGCGCGACCGCCTCCGGCGGCAGCCGCCGGAAGCGCAGCAGCGTCGCGCGCAGGATGGTCTCGGGAACGAGCGACCGCACCTGCGAGGCGGCCGCGGCGGTCGGCGCGACGGCATCGGCGGCCGCCGCCTCGATCAGCTCCGTCAGCAGGAACGGGTTGCCGTCGGTCGCGGTCGCGCAGGCGGCGACGAAGGCGGGATCGGGCGCCGGCAGCCGTCGCGCGACGAGCGCCGAGACGGCCCGCGGACCGAGCGGCGCCGGCCGCAGCAGGCGCGCGCCGGGGGCGCCGCGCAGGCGGTCGAGCAGCTCCTCGGCGGCATCCGGCTCGCCCGGCCGCAGCGCGAGGACGAGCACGAGCGGCAGGTCGAGCCGCGCCGCCAGCGCGGCGAGGAAGGCGAGCGACGGCTCATCGGCCCAGTGCGCGTCGTCGACGAGCGCGATGCACGGCCGCGGCTGCCCGGCGTTGGCCAGCAGCCAGCGCAGCCCGTGCGCGAGCGCATGACGGTGGTCGTCGCCGAAGGCGATCGCGGCGGCGTCGGCGTCGCCCTCCAGCAGCGAAGCGGCCAGGCCGGCCGGGCCGGCGAGCAGCCGCGCGCGCTCCTGCGCGTCGGCGCCGGCCAGCAGCGGCTCGACGAGCTGGCGCGCGACGCCGAACGGGAAGGCCCGCTCCAGCTCGACGGCATGGGCGCTCAGCACGCGCAGCCCGCGCCTGCGCGCCGCGGCCCGCGCCGCCTCCAACAGCCGCGACTTGCCAGCCCCGGCCGGGCCCTCGACCAGCGCGAGGCCGCGCTCAGCCGCGGTCGCGGCGGCGTCGAGCAGGGCGTCGAGCGCGGCCAGCTCGCGCTCGCGCTCCAGAAGGGGCGTCCGTGCCACGGGCCGCAGTATGGACGACCGGCGGCCTCCTCAACGCGACTCGCCGGCCGCGATGTCAGCTCATCTGCCGAAGCAGAAGTTGGCGCGGCTGTTGCCGTCGGCGTCCTCGGCGCCGCCCCACGTGATCGTCAGCACCTTCAGCCGCCCGTAGACCGACAGCGCGTACGGCAGCGGCAGCAGCGGCGGCACGTCGAGGCCGGTCGCGTTCGTCGCGAACATCCCGCTCGTCAGCTGCGCGCTCGGGAAGCTCGGCGCCCACTGCCAGCCGCGCAGCATCGTGTCGCCCGGGTCGGCGTCGGTGTTGGCCGGCGTCGCGTTCGAGAGGACCCAGTTCTCGCGCTGCGGCCCGGCATTCGTCACGACCGTCTGCACGCCGCCGGCCGAGGCGCCGCCGAACGGCTCGAAGGTCGTGATCCCGCGCGATGTCTTGAAGCTGCTGCAGACGTAGTCGCGCGCGTCGTTCGGGACGTCGGGGAAGCTGCCGCGCGTGCCGCGCAGCAGGCCGTCGTAGACGGTCGGCACGAGCTGCTCGTACGCCTGCCGCTGCGCGCCGTAGCCGAGCAGGTCGATCGCCTGGTCGGTCTTCTCGTCGCTCCACTCCCACGGCCCGCCCGGCTGCTGGCGCTCGTCGGCGAGCGACAGCTTGCCCCAGTCGCCGACGAGGATCGCGAAGACCTGGTCGAACTGCTGCGAGGCGTGCAGGTAGCCCTCGTCGATCGTGATCCCCAGCTCGTCGGCGGAGACGGCGTCGTACTCCAGCTCCTTCGGCCCGGCCGGCTCGGTCGTCGTGTCGGCGACCAGCCCGATCAGGCTGGCGATCATGTCCGGCCCGCCGAAGGTGAACTCGTCGATCCCGGGCAGCGCTCCGAGGATCAGGAAGGCGTCCTCGGCGATCCCCATCCCGTCGGCGCCGACCTGCTTGTCGGCCGGCGGCTTGACGCTGCCCTCGATCGCGTCGGAGATCGCGGCGACCTTCAGCGGAGAGATCGAGCTGGAGCCCGCGAACGGCTCCTTCACTCTCGCGATCCAGTTGCGCAGGTCGTCGACCGCGGTGAACTCTCTGCCGAGCTGGACCTTCACGGCGGAGAGGTCGGCGGCGGCGAACTGCTTCGGCTGGCAGTCGGCCGTCGGCTCCAGCTCGTCGTAGGTGAGCCCGCTGACGGTCGCCGCGCGCGTGCCCCAGCTGAGCGTGCCGGAGCTGTAGCTGGCCTCGATCGGCATCTCGAGGTCGAGCGTGTCGGCGACGCACGAGATCGCCGCGCGCGTCGCGGCGCCGGCGCGCAGCGGCCACGGCGTCGGCGCCTGGTAGGCGACCAGCGGCAGGTCGTCGGTCGGCGTCGGCACGGCGGCCGCGTTCTGCGCGTAGAACTGCGAGCTGCCGTTGCGGCTGAGCGTGCCGGCGAGCTGCGCGGCCGTGTTCGAGACGGTCGGCCCGGCGAGCTTCGTCCACGGCGCCGGGTAGCCCCACTGCGCGCCCGACTGCGCCGGCCCGACCTGCGTGTAGCCGTGGTCGGTCAGCGTGTCGAACAGCATCGCGTGACCGCCGAGGTGCTGCAGCGAGGCGGCGACGCGGTTCCACCACGCCGACAGGTCGGTGCGACCCTCGAACGTGTCCCAGCGCGCCAGTCTCCCGATCGTCTGCACGAAGACGAGCACCGACGGGTCGTTCGCGAGCCCGTCGAGCAGCTTCGAGAGGTTCTGCATGTTCGTCACGAGCGGGTCGAGCGGCCCGTAACGCAGCGCGAAGGTCGCGTCGCTGCGGTAAGCGAGCGTGCCGGCGTCGAGCACCAGCACGTACACGCCGGCGAGCGGGTTCGCGAGCGCGTCGGAGGTGTAGGTCTGTCCGCCGACCTGGATCGCCGCCTGACTGTTCGTCGTTCCCGGCGCGGTCGTGTCGAAGGCGACGTAGTCGCCGTCGACGTAGGTGAAGTTGTCGTGCGCGTCGAGCTGCAGGTAGCCGCGCAGCGCGCCGCCGACCGAGTCGTCGCTGTCGGTCGAGCTGCCGAGGCCGGGGTTGAGGGTCCCCTGCCCGCTCGGCAGGCCGGGGATCCCGATCGCGGAGAAGCCTGCGCAGACGCCGGCCGTGACGCCGCCGCAGAGGCTGATCCCCTGGCCGCCGGCCGGCGCGCTGCCGGCCGTCAGCGGGGCCGCGCCGATGATCTTCAGCGTCGCGTTGACGTTCGCCAGCGCGGCGGCGTCGGCGATCGGGACGATCGAGCCGAAGCGCGGCGTCGAGACGATCACGAGCGCGCTGCTGTCGAGCGCGGCGACGGCCGCCTTCAGGCTCGCGGTGCTCGTGTCGTCGGCGCCATAGGAGCTGTTGGCGCGCGGCTCCAGCGTCGCGCGGTCGAGCACCAGCAGCTGCAGCGGCTTGGTGGCGTCGGGCGCGGCGTGGAAGAAGTCGCCGACGCGCACGCCCATCTGCTCGCCGCTCTCGGCGATCGTGTCGAGCTGGAGGCCGATCGCCGGCGTGCGCGGGACGACCTCGGTCGTCGTCGTGTCGCTGGCGGAGGCGAGCGGGCCGGTCGCGGCGATGGTGGCGTGGGTGACGGGCGCGGCCACCGGCATCCGCTCGCTGACGGTCAGCCGCAGGCGGTAGCGGCCGGGGCGGTCGGGCGTGAAGCGCGGCCGGCGCGCGGTCGCGTTGCGCAACGTCGCCTTCGACCCGCGCGGCTTGCGCACGAACCGCCAGCGGTAGCGCAGCCGCTGCGGCGCATGCGCGGCGCGCGATCGGCGGCCGTCGAGCACGACGGCGCGGCCGGCCGTCGCGCGGCGGTCGCGGCCGGCGCCCGGGATCGGCGCCTCGCGGGCGATCCTGATCGTGCGCCACTCGACGTCGTGGCGGCCGCGCGCGCGGTCGACGGCGGTGACGCGCAGCGTGTTGGTGCCGTAGCGCAGCCCCTCGTCGGCGGCGAGCAGCAGCACGCGGTTGCGGCCGCGCTGCGCCGGCGGGTCGATCGCGCGGCCGTTCAGCCGCGCCGTCACGACGGCGTCGGACGGCGCGAGGCGCAGCCGCACACGCGCCGCGGCCGCTCCCCGGCGCGGGGCGCTGACGCGCAGCAGCGGCGCGTGGCGGCGCACGGAGGCGAAGCGGACGGCGTCGACGTCGATCGCGCCGCCGCGCGAGCGGGTGCGCACCTTCAGCAGGTTGCTGCCGGCGCGGAGGCCGCTGGCCGCGCCCGCGGGCAGCCGCGCGACGCGCAGCCGGCCGCCCTCGCGCGTCGTGAAGCGGCTGCCGATCGCGCGGCCGTTGAGCGTCGCGGAGAAGCCGGTGACGTCGCCGCGCAGCCGCACCGTGATCGTCGGGCCGCCTCTGAGGATGGCGTCGGCACGCGGCGAGAGGACCTGCGCGAGGCGGGCCTCGACGCGCGGGGATGCGGCGGCGGACGCGGTCGGCGTGACGGCCGCCACCGCGAACACGGCGGCGGCGAGGGCGATGCCCCGGCAGGCTGAGGGGCAGCGCACGGTCATTCCGGTCCTCCTGGTCGTCACTTCAGGCGGCGACCGTGCCGCCCGGCGAACGATTGTGCGCGCGGCGGGCGCGGTTCTCGCCCGTGGCGACCCCGGGATCCAAGCGCGTCGACCCCGGGATGCAAGGCGTGCGGGCAAAGGAAGGGCCGGTCGCTGAAGGTGCTTGCCCAGAGGGTGCACCAGCGACCGGCCCTTGCGTTCTAAGGAGGAGAGATTTAGAACGACCTCCATGATGAGCGTCGCCCGACGGCCGGTCGTCGGCCAGATGGCGAAGAAATCGCCGCGATCTTCCGACAGCGACTGTGCGGTGGCTCACCCACGCCGCGAGTTCACGTGGATGCGCTGAGGTGCGCCAGCAGCTCGTCGCCGCGCTCGACGGTCCAGCGGCCGAGCGCGGCGATCGGGCCTTCGACGAGGCTCTCGCCCAGCTCGGTCAGCGCGTAGTCGACGCGCGGCGGCGCCTCCGCGTAGGCGCTGCGGACGATCAGGCCGGCGCGCTCCAGCCGCCGCAACGTCTCGGTCAGCACCTTGTCGCTGATCCCGCCGACCGCCGCGCGCAGGTCGCGGCGGCGGCGCGGACCCTCGCGCAGCGCAGCCAGCACGACCGGGTTCCAGGTGTGCGCGAAGAGGTCGGTCGCGAGTCGCACGCGGCAGTCCGCGACGAACGGATCGCAGGTGTGGGGCATAGCCGCATCCTCGTCGTTTCGACGCGCACCGGGCGGTGCGCGTCGCCGCTCGTAGCGTAGCCCTCGTCGAGCAGCGAGAACGAACGAACGGAGCGGACGAGATGCGGATCGGGACGATCGGAAGCGGGACCATGGCGGCGGCGCTCGGCAGCGGCTGGGCGCGCGCCGGGCACGAGCTGCTGATCGGCGGGCGCTCGCCTGAGCGCAGCGCGGCGCTGGCGGCGCGGCTCGGCGCTTCGGCGACGGCGGTGACGCCGCGAGCGGCGGCAGAGCAGGCCGACGCGCTGCTGCTCGCGGTCCTGTGGGAGGGCGTCGAGGAGGCGCTGACGGCGGCCGGCGGAGCGGACGGCGCGCTCGCCGGCAAGCTGCTGATCGACTGCTCCAACGCCGTCGAGCACGGCATCGGCACGCTGCTGACGCCACCCGGCGAGGCGGCCGCGCAGCGGGTCGCCGCGCTCGCTCCGGGCGCGCACGTCGTGAAGGCCTTCCACCTCTTCCCGGCGGCGCAGTGGGAGGGTGGGCCGGCTTCGGCGGCGCCGGGCGACGCGACGCCGGCGCCCGGCCCGGTCGTGCCGATCTGCGGCGACGACCCCGCCGCGCTGGAGACCGCCTTCCAGCTCGTGCGCGATGTCGGCGGGCGGCCGTTCACGCTCGGCCCGCTCGCCCGCGCGCGGCAGTTGGAGGAGGTCGCCGGCTTCGTGATCGGGCTCGCCTTCGGCGGCGCCGACCCGGCCGCCGCGATCCCGGCGGTGCCGGCGGCGGCGTGAGCGGCCCCTCGGCTCAGCCGCCTCTGCGCGCGCAGGCCGCACAGCGCCCGTGCATCGGGAAGTGCGTGAAGCTCGCCTCGTAGCCGAACGCCTCGCGCACCGCGGCGCGGACCGGCTCGAGCGCCGCGTGGTCGGCGGTCACGACCGCGCCGCAGCCGTCGCAGACGATGTACTCCGGGTCGCCGTCGCGCACGAGCGAGTAGAGGCCGGGGCTGTGGCCGACGTGGACGTGGCTGACGACGCCGAGCTGCTCCAGCCGCTCGAGGTTGCGGTAGACCGACGTCAGCTCCAGCGCCGGCAGATCGCCGCCGAGACCGTCGGCGATCTGCTCGGCGGCGACCGGCCGCTCGGCGGCGAACAGCGCGGCCAGCACCGTGCGCGCCGCTCTCGAGACGCGGTGGCCGGCGGCGCGCAGCGCCACGACGACCTCGTCGGCATCACCGAACGCGAGCGGCTCGCGGCGCGGCGCGGTCGTCACGGCTGCCGCACCTCGACGCTCCAGCGCTCCTCGATCCGCCCGAACCGCCAGATCGCGACCGCGCCCGCCCATGTCACGACGAACAGCACGACGACGACGTAGCCGAGCAGGTTGAGGTCGACGCGCGCGACGAGGTCCCAGATCCCGCCCGTCAGGTTCAGCCGCTCGCCCAGCACGGCCAGCAGCTCGACCGTCCCGATCAGCAGCGCGACCGCGACCGACAGCCCGGTGACGGTGATGTTGTAGAAGACCTTGCGGACCGGCTGCGAGAAGGCCCAGCCGTAGGCGACGTTCATGAAGGCGCCGTCGATCGTGTCGAGCAGCGACATGCCGGCGGCGAACAGGATCGGCAGGCAGACGATCGCGTAGAACGGCAGCCCGCTGGCGGTCGCGCTGCCGGCCAGCACGAGCAGCGCGACCTCGGTCGCGGTGTCGAAGCCGAGCCCGAACAGCAGCCCGAGCGGGTACATCTGCCACGGTCTGCGGATCGCGCGTGTCGCGCGCCCGTAGAAGCGGCTCATCACGCCGCGCCGGCCGAGCTGGCGCTCCAGCTCGGCCTCGTCGTAGAGACCCAGCCGCATCCGCCGGAAGACGCGCACGATGCCGGCGAGCACGACGAGGTTGATCAGCCCGATCAGCACGAGGAAGCTGCCGGAGACGACGGGTCCGACGAGCCCGGTCGCCTGCTGCAGCGTCGAGCCGTCGTCGGCGAGCGCACCGGAGAGGCCGCGCACGCCGATCACGACGAGCACGCCGAGTGCGAAGACGACGGTCGAATGACCGAGCGAGAACCAGAAGCCGACGCTGAGCGGCCGCTGGCCCTCGCTCATCAGCGTGCGCGTGGTGTTGTCGATCGCGGCGATGTGGTCGGCGTCGAAGGCGTGCCGCAGGCCGAGCGTGTAGGCGGTGATGCCGACGCCGAGGCCGAAGACCCCGCTGGCGCCGAGGCTGTACTCCCGCGGCACGACGAAGGCGAGCAGGATCCCGAAGCCGACGACGTGGAGTGCCGCGATGGTCGCCGCGAGCGCCGCCGCCCGCCGCCACTCCCGCGGCGTCAGCGCCTCCTTGCAACGCGTCCAGCGTGAACCAGCTCCGGCGGGGACCGTCATCGCTGCCCTCCTCGCTCCGGAAACCGTAGCGCTGTGGATCGCTATTGCAAGCGATTCGCAGCAAGGCGGCGCGCCCGCGTGGTGGCGGCGTCGTTGCGCGTCGCCGCGCTGACGCGCGGGCGCCTCAGGCGTCCGTCGCCGCGGCGACCGCGGCCTGTCCGTAGGCGATCCCGCCGTCGCCCGGCGGCAGCCGTCGCGGCACCAGCGGGCGCAGGCCGAGGGCGCTCAGCTGCGCGCGCGTCAGCTCCAGCAGCAGACGGTTCTGGAAGACGCCGCCCGACAGCACGACCAGCTCGCTGCCGGCGACGGAGGCGGCGCGCGCGCAGCCGCGTGCGGTCGCGTGCGCGACGGCGCGGTGGAAGCGCGCCGAGACGATCCCGGTCGCGACGCCGGCGCGCACGTCGGCGGCGACGGCGGCGATCGTCGCGCGCGCGTCGAGGCGCCCGTCGACGGTCACCGGCAGCGGGTAGGCGTCGTGCTCGGCGGCGTCGGCCGCGGCCTCCAGCTCGATCGCCGCCTGGCCCTCGTAGGTGCAGTGGGTGCGCAGCCCGCAGAGCGCGGCGACGGCGTCGAACAGCCGGCCCATGCTCGTCGTGACCGGCGCCGCGAAGCCGCTCGCCGCCATCCGCGCGACCGCCGCCCACGCGCGCGGCTCGACCCGCCCGGCGAGCTGCGGCGGCAACGGCGGCGGGTCGGCATCGGCAGCGCCGGCGCCTGTCGCCGCATCGCCCGCCCCGTCGCCGAGCGCCACCAGCCACGCGCAGGCCATCCGCCACGGCTCGTACGCGGCGCGGTCGCCGCCCGGCAGCCGCACCGGCCACAGGCTGCCGGCGCGCGCGTAGCCGCGCAGGTCGCCGACGAGCAGCTCGCCGCCCCAGACGGTGCCGTCCGGGCCGAGGCCGGCACCGTCGTAGATCGCGCCGACGGCGGTGCCGCGCTCGCCGTGCTCGGCGAGGCAGGCGGCGAGGTGGGCGTGGTGGTGCTGGACGGCGAGCAGCTCGATGCCGTCGCGCTCGGCTCGCTCGTGGGCGTAGGCGGTCGACAGGTAGTCGGGATGGAGGTCGTGCGCGATCAGCTCGGGCCGGACTGCGAACAGCCGCTCGAAGTGGGTGACGCCGTCGCGGTAGGCGGCGAGCGTCGCGGCGTTGCGCAGGTCGCCGATGTGGTGGCCGACCCAGGCGCGGCCGCCGCGTGCGAGGCAGAAGGTGCTCTTCAGCTCCGCCCCGCAGGCGAGCAGCGGGCGGGCGGCCGGCCGCGGCAGCCGGCTGCTCGCGGGCACGTGGCCGCGCGAGCGCCGCAGCGTCAGCGGCTGGCCGCCGACGGCGCGCACGACGGAGTCGTCGGTGCGCGTGCGGATCGGGCGGTCGTGGACGAGGAAGGCGTCGGCGATCGGGGCCAGGCGCGCGAGCGCGTCGTCGTCGGCGAAGGCGATCGGCTCGTCGCTGACGTTGCCGCTGGTGAGCACGAGCGGGCCGCCTGCGTCGGCGGCGAGCAGGTGGTGCAGCGGCGAGTACGGCAGCATCACGCCCAGCTCGCGCACGCCCGGAGCGACCGCCGCCGCGACGGGCGCGTGCGCGCGGCGCGGCGCGAGCACGATCGGCCGCGCCGGCGCGGTCAGCAGCGCCCGTTCGGCGTCGCCGATCGAGATCAGCGTCGCGGCGGCGCCGAGGTCGGCGGCGAGCAGCGCGAAGGGGCGGTCCTCGCGGCGCTTGCGCGCGCGCAGCTCGGCCACCGCGCGCGCATCGTCAGCGCGGCAGGCGAGGTGGTACCCGCCGATCCCCTTCACCGCGACGATCTCGCCGCCGGCCAACAGCCGCCCGGCGGCGGCGACCGCGTCCTCCCTGGGGCGGGCGTCCGCGCCGATGAGCCGCGCCTGCGGCCCGCACTGCGGGCAGGCGTTGGGCTGGGCGTGGAAGCGGCGGTCGGCCGGATCGTCGTACTCGGCCTGGCAGGCGGGGCACATCGCGAAGCCGGCCATCGTCGTGCGCGGCCGGTCGTACGGCACGTCGCGCACGATCGTGAAGCGCGGGCCGCAGTTGGTGCAGTTGACGAACGGGTAGCGGTAGCGGCGGTCGGCGGGGTCGCGCAGCTCGGCGAGGCAGGCGTCGCAGGTCGCCGCGTCGGGCACGACGAGCGCCGCCGCCGCGCCTTTGCGCGCGCTCTTCACGATCGCGAAGAGGCGCTCCCCCCGCGCCGGCAGCTCGTGCACGCGCACCTCCTCGACCTGCGCCAGCGGCGGCGCCTCGGCCGGCAGCCGCGCGAGGAAGGCGGCGACGGCAGCCTGCTCGCCCTCGACCTCGACGACGACGCCGCGCTCGTCGTTGCCGACGCTGCCGCCGAGCCCCAGCTCGCGCGCGAGGCGGTGGACGTAGGGGCGGAAGCCGACCCCCTGCACCGTCCCGTCGACCCGTGCCCGCACGCGGCGGCGGGCCGCCACCGTCGCCGTCACCGCGGCGCCTCCGACCCGGAAGAGCGAGCCCCCCGGGCGAGTTCTTCCAATGGAATCCGAGGGCTCTGCCCGAGCGATTCCACCAGCTCGCGCAGCGCGTGCCACGCGCTCGCCTGCGCCTCCTGGATCCGCGGGATGTGCTCCGAGCGCGTCACGACGACGTGGTCGGCGAGCCGCTCGGCGGCGGTGCGGCCGCCGTCGTAGCCGACGAAGGCGATCGTCAGCAGGCCGCGCCGGCGCGCCTCCGCCAGCGCCGCCAGCACGTTCGCGGAGCTGCCGCTGGTCGACAGCGCCAGCAGCGCGTCGCCGGCGCCGCCGTAGGCGATCACCTGCCGCGCGAAGATCGCCTCGGTGCCGATGTCGTTGGCGATCGCGGTCAGGATCGCCGGGTCGGCGGTCAGGTCGAGCGCGCGCCGCGCCGGCCAGCCACGTCCCGGCGGCGGCGCGCGCAGATCGGCGACGGCATCCTGCGCGTCGGTCGCCGAGCCGCCGTTGCCGAGCGCCAGCAGCGTGCCGCCGCCGTCGAGCCGCGCGCGCAGCTCGCGCGCCGCCGCCAGCAGCGTCGGTCCGCCGTCGCGCAGCGTCTGCGTCCGCAGCGCGCTGATCTCACCGGCCTTCGCGAGGGCGGAGGCGCGCACGTCGGCGAGGACCGCGTCGAGGTCGTCCTCCTGCTCGCCGAGGAAGGGGTAGAGGAAGCTCGACGCGCCGCTGTCGTGGCGCGGCCCGGCGTCGCGCCCGCGCAGCAGCCCGCGGTGCTCGAAGAAGACGTGGACCAGCTCCCACAGCACGTGGTACGCCGTCTCCGCCAGCTCCTGCGCGACGAACGGGTCGTCGCTCGGCGGGACCAGCTCCCAGGCGGCGCCGACCGGCGTGAACGCGACCGTCAGGCAGCCGGCCGCCGCCGCGTCGCGCACCGCGCCGCGCACCTCCGGTCCGCTGCCGTACGCGATCGCGATGTCGTCGGCGCGTGCCAGCAGCGCCACGTCGGCCGGTGCCAGCGCGAGCGCCGGCAGCGCGCGCTTGCCGACGATCACCGGATGGACGAACTCGACCGCGACGTGGCGCGCGTCGGACAGCTCGACGGCGCCGTCGCCGAACGCGAGCAGCCGGCCGCCGCGCGCGAACCGCTCGGCGAGCGCGTGGCAGAGGCTCGCCAGCCGCTCGGCCTCGGCGACGAAGAAGCGCTCGTTGGCCGTGACGCGTGCGGCAAGCAGCACGTCGAGGCGGTCCGCGCCGGTCGTCGCCGCGGGGCTCACACGGCCGCCTCCGCCGCGCGCTGGGCGCGCTCCGCACGCCGCGCCGGCAGCGCCGCCAGCCAGTCGCGCAGCGCCTCGACGCCGTCGCCGCTGCGCGCGCTCGTGCACAGATGGGCGACGCCGGGATGGACCGCGTCGAGGTGGTAGAGGAAGCGGTCGAGGTCGAAGTCGACGTGGTCGAGCAGGTCGACCTTGTTGACGACGACCAGCTCGCAGGCGCGGAACATCAGCGGGTACTTGAGCGGCTTGTCGTCGCCCTCGGCGACCGACGAGACCATGATCCGCGCGTCCTCGCCGATGCGGAACTCGGCCGGGCAGACGAGGTTGCCGACGTTCTCGACGATCAGCAGGTCCAGCTGCTCCAGCGGCAGCGCCGGCAGGGCGGTGCGGATCATGTTCGCGTCGAGGTGGCACTCGCCGCCGAAGCCGCCGCCGGTGTTGAGCTGCACGACCGGCACGTGCAGGGCGGCGAGCCGGTCGGCGTCGAGCGAGCCCTGCACGTCGCCCTCCAGCACGCCGGCGCGCACGCCACCCGGGAGACCGTCGGCGAGCGCGCGTTCCAGCAGCGTCGTCTTGCCTGCGCCGGGAGCGCTCATCAGGTTCACGACCGTCACGCCGGCGCGGTCGAAGTCGGCGCGGTTGGCGCGCGCGATCGTGTTGTTGGCGTCGAGCGCGTCTTCGACGACCCGGACCCTCACGCGGTGCATCGTGCCTCCTGAACGTCGATCGACTCCACTTCCAGCTCCTCACCCTGCTCGACGGCGACGGCCGCGCCGCCGCAGGCCGGGCAGCGGAAGGCCGGCACCTCCGCCGCCCACGCCGTCGCGCAGCCGTCGCAGCGCAGCCGCGCCGGGACCAGCTCCTGCTCCAGCCGCGCCCCCTCGCAGACGGTCTCGCGCGCGAGCAGGCCGAACCAGAACGCGAGCGACTCGGGCACGACCTGGCGCAGCGCTCCGACGCGCAGGTAGACGACCTCCACGCGGCGGCCGGCGGCGTGGCGCACGACCGTGTCGAGGACGGCGCTGCCGATCGACAGCTCGTGCACGGTCAGCCTCCGTAGGCGGCGTCGGTGCGCAGCGTCGCGATCGTCTCGCGCACGAGCGTCAGCGCCCGCTCGACGGCGGCCTCGACGGCCGGCGTGAGGCCCAGCCCGACGTCGTCGACCTCGCCCGGCTCGCAGCCGATCACGACGACCTTGCCGGGCCAGCCGCCGGTCGCGCTGACGAAGCGCAGCACCGTGTGCGGATCCATCGCGTGCGGGTCGATCGCCTCTCCGTCCTCGAGTGCGCCGGCGAACTGGTCGCGCTGCGGCTCGATCACGAACAGCGTCCCGGGCCGCTCGCCCTGGCGGCTGGCGTCGAGCAGGATCAGTGCGTCATAGCCGCGCATCACCTCGTAGGCGAGGTCGAGGCCGCTGGTGCCGAAGTCCATCACCGTCACGCCGGAGGGGACGCCGTCGCGCTCCAGCCGGCGCGCCGCCTCGCCGCCGAAGGCGTCGTCGCGCAGCCACGCGTTGCCGACGCCGGCGACGAGGATCTGCTTCTCGAACGTCCGCGTGCTCATCGCGCCTCCTCCACCAGCTCGACGTCGGATGGTCTGAAGTAGAGGTAGCGGCCGACGTCGCGCATCAGCTCGCGGCCGGGGTCGTCGTCGAGCGTGACGCCGAGGTGGACGGCGTCGTCGTAGTCGACGAAGACCCGTTCGACGGTCGCGGCACGGCCCGCGAGCAGGTGGTCGTGGGCGGTCGCGCTGGTCGCGCCGGCGGCGCCGACGCGCAGCCGCACGCGCGCGCCGGGGCGGTAGGCGACGCCGTCGACGACCGCCTCGGACTCGCCGGCCTGGCCGTCGCGCGGGGGCGCTCCGGGTGGCCGCGGCGGCGGCGCGGCGGGCGCCGGGTCGCGCACCGTCACGCGGCCGTGCAGCGCCGCGATCTGGGCGGGCGTCGCGGCGACGGCCCGTCTCAGCATCGCCCGCACCGCCGGGTCGTGGGCGGCGATCTGCTCGCGCTCGCCGTCGCTGAGCGCGAGCACGTGCAGCAGCAGCGCCTCCTCGATCTCGGTCGCGTCGAACAGGTCGCCGCGGCTCTCGGGCGCGAGCTGGGGATGGTCGGGCAGGGCGATCGCGGCGCCCAGCAGCGCCTCGTCGTGCTCGCCCGCGAGCACCGGGAAGGTGTTGACGGCCGCGCACGCCATCACCGCCGCGGCGGCATGTTCGGGCGGCGCGACCGGCGAGTGGAAGCGGCCGTGCGCGACCTGCGCGAGCAGGTGGGTGGAGAGCAGGCTGTGCGCGAGCGCGGCCGCGCGGTCGAGGCCGGGCGGCGCGTCGCTCTCGTTGGCGACGTCGAGCGTGACACGCGTGAGCAGGTCGTCGAACCGCTGCGCGCTCATGCGCACCCGGCCGCGCAGCGCGCCTGAGGCCCCGGCCTCCTCGGCGCTGGCGCCGGCGGTCGCGCCGAACGCGAAGCCCGTCTCGACACCGTCGCCGTCAAGCGCCTCCAGCGCCGTCGCCGGCAGCGTCACGCGCCGCTCGACCGCCTCGTGGCGCGCGCCGGCCGACTGCATGAAGCGCAGCTCCAGCGCCACCGACGCCGCCGCGCCTCCCTCGACGATCCCCTGCATGCGGATGCGCGAGAAGGTCGTCGGCGAGCCGGCCGCGTAGACGGGCGGGTAGACGATCCCGAACGGCGTCGGCGTCGCGTTCTTGGTCGCGCCGGGCGTGTAGGGATAGAGCGCGTAGCCCTCCCACAGCAGCGTTCTCAGCAGCTCGTCGAGCGCGGCGGTCATGGCGCCTCCTCGCCGTCGAGCAGCTCCCGCACCGTCGCGTCGAAGGAGTGGTCGCCGCGCTGCGCCTTGCGCAGCTGAAGCGCGTCGAGCGTCTCGTGCGAGAGCCGCACCCAGCCGCCGCCGGGGTAGCAGGCGTCGATCGCGGCGCGCCACGCCGCGACCGGCATCGACCAGCGCGCCGAACAGGCCCAGGGGACGGCGGCGACCTTCAGCAGGTCGCCGCCGTCGCGATAGAGCACCAGGCCGGAGAAGTGGAACGACAGCGGCACGTCGCCGTCGGGCAGCGAGTAGAAGTACTTGCTGGCGGCGACCTCGAGGTCGTAGGTGCAGGGCAGCTCGAGTGCGAACGAGGTCGCGCCGGTGAATCCGGGCACGAGCGCGTCGACGCGCGCCCATTGGAAGCTGTGCGTCGTCGCGCCCCAGCGCTCGGGCGCGCCGAACAGCTCGGCCAGCCGCGCGCGCGTCGCGTCGTCGTAGCCGCGGCGGGCGGGGTCGACCTGGATCTGGGTCGAGAGAGCGATCGTGTGAACGGCGCGGCCGTCGGGGTCGCTGACGTGCAGCTGGAAGCGCAGCGTCGGCGCCAGCGCGTGCGCGACGTGCTCGACGTCGAGCACGCTGAAGACGGGGTCGTGCAGGCGCGCCTTCGGGACGGGGCGGGGGCGGTCGACGTCGAGGCTCATGCCGCCGCCCGCTCCCGGAGACCAGCGAAGAACTCGCGCACGGCGTCGTCGATCGCGTCGCCGCCGGAGATGCCCTGCCAGCGCGACTTGATCAGCCCGACGAGCCGGTAGCAGTCGTCGATCGGCGCGATCGCGTACTGGCCGCCGTCGCCGCCGCCCGCACCCGGGAGGCGGTTGACGACGAGCGCCTCGGCGTCGGGCTCCAGCCGCTGCAGCACCGGGTTGACGGCCTCGATCGCCGCCCACGACAGCAGGTCGACCTCGGCCTCGGTCGCGCCGGCGGGGCTGGGGTAGAGCGCGACGACCTGGCCGGTCATGCTCGAGCGCATCGCGAACGCCAGCCCGATCGGGATCTGCAGCGCCGCCCACAGCTCGTCGGGCAGCTCGAAGTCGTCGAGCCACAGCGTCCGCACGCCGGCCGGGCGGTACTCCTCGTCGCCGGAGTGCAGCGACCAGCAGGTCTCGCAGACGCAGACGATCCGCCGCTCGTAGAGGTGCAGCAGATGGCGGTGGCCGTCGCTGAGACCGGAGGGGCAGAGGCCGCAGCGGGCCTCCTCCTTCGCGCCGCGCCCCTCCGCCCGCGCGCCGCCCGGCGCCTCCGACGCCGCGCCCTCGAACGCGACCTTGACGGTCCCGCCGCCGCGCAGCAGCGGCACCGGGGCGAGCTGAAGCGCGTCGCCGTCGCGGCTGCGGCCGGCGCGCGGCAGGTCGTAGGAGCAGCCGCAGGCGACGCAGGTGAGCGTGCCGCCGACCAGCATCCCGCCGTGCAGCGGCTCGCCGCAGGCGGCGCAGGCGTCGCGGTAGGCGAGCAGCGTGCCGGCGACGTTGGCGACGACGAGCCCGTCGGCGACCAGCGCCAGCGCGCCGCGCGGCACCTGCGCGGCGGCGTCGAGCGCGCGCCACGCTGGCGAGCCGGCCGGCGGTCGGGCCGGTGCCGGCGCCACCGCGCCCTCCACGTCGATCCCCAGCAGGTCGGGCGCCGCCGCCTGCAGCGCATGCTCGACGGCGGCCTCGAGCGTCGCCGCGGAGGCGGCGCAGCCGTCGCAGGAGCCGCGCAGCCGCAGCCGCGCGACGCCCTCCTCCAGCGCCAGCAGCTCGATCCCGCCGCCGTGCGATTCGAGGTAGGGGCGGACGCTGTCCAGCGCCTCCGCGACGCGCTGCTCCAGCGCGATGGGGTAGAGGCCGTGCAGCAGCAGCAGGCTCGCGACGACGCCGTCCTCCAGCAGCCGCTCGCGCGCGGCCGCCAGCGACAGCTCGTCGTCGCCGAGCACGGCGAAGATCCGCTCCAGCCCGTCGCCGTAGAGCGCGGCGACCGCGGCCGCCAGCTCCCGCCCGCGGTCGCGCGCGGCCGGGTCCTCGAGCTCCTCCAGCCGCGCCGTCAGCTCCTGCACGCGCTCGGCGAGCGCCTGCTCGCTGCCCGCTGAGACGGCCATCGCCTCATGCCATCCCGGTCGGCGTGTGCACCACCTTGCGGACCTTTCCGGTGCCGCCGTACATGTGCACGCCGCAGGGCAGGCAGGGGTCGAAGCTGTGGACGGCGCGCATCACGTCGATTCCCTTGAATCTCTCCGGCCCGTTCTCCTCGAAGATCGGCGAGTTCTGGACCGCGTCCTCGTACGGTCCCGGCGTGCCGTGCGTGTCGCGCGGGTTCGCGTTCCACGGCGTCGGCGGGTACGGCTGGTAGTTGGCGATCTTGCCCTCGCGGATGACCATGTGGTGGGAGAGCACGCCGCGCGCCGCCTCGTGGAAGCCGACGCTGATCGTCTCCTCCGGCACGGTGAACTCGGCCCAGCTCTTCGTGCGCCCGGCGCGCACCTCCTCCAGCGCCTTCTCGAGGCAGTGCAGCCCGACGAGCGCCGAGTAGGCCTGGTGGTAACTGCGGGCCCGCTGGCGCTCGATCGCGTTGGACCACTGCGGGATTCTCCACTCCAGCTCCATCTCCGGCATGAAGCCCGTCTTCGGCAGCAGCATCTGGAGGCTGTGGCCGGTCGCCTTCAGGTATCCGAAGTCGACGAGGCCGGCCTTCGCCGTCACCCACTGGCGCGCGAACGGCCCGCCGCCGGTGTCGCTGGCGACGAACGAGCCGTCGCGTCTGTCGAGCATCCGCGGCGAGGCGACCCACGAGTACTTGTCGGTGAAGTCGCGCGCCTGCGGCTTCGGCAGCGTCACCTTGTTCCACGGGTGGCGCTTGTCGACCGCGTTGCCGAGCGGGTCGCGGCTGACGAACGTCTCCTCGTTGGTCCAGTCGTCGAAGTAGGAGGAGCCGAGCAGGATCCGGATCGCGAGGTTGATCTCGACGAGGTCGGTCGTGATCAGCTCGCCCTTGAAGACGAGCCCGGGAGTGACGTAACGGCGCCGGCCCCACTCGGTCATGTGGCGGTAGTCGTAGTCGACGTAATCGGGGTCGTCGAAGCAGCCCCAGCAGATCAGGTCGGTGTCGCGGTAGCCGACCTGCTCGTAGCCGGGCAGCGCCGCGTAGAAGAAGTCGTAGAGGTCGTCGTGCATCGGGATGCTGCGCTTGCAGTAGTCGACGTAGCGCATCAGCCGCACGTAGTAGTCGGTCAGCGTCTGATGGGTGATGTCGGCGCTGCAGCCGCCCGGCAGGATCGTCGACGGGTGCGTGTGGCGCCCGCCGAAGAGGCAGTACATCTCGCGCGTGTAGCGCGCCACCTGCAGCGTCTCCAGGTAGAAGTCACCGGTGAACGCGTTGAGCGCGCGCATGATGTCGGCGATCGTTCTGTAGCCGTGCACGTCACTGTGCGGCGCGCGCGTTCTCTCCGCTTTCGCCAGCACGCCGGGGTTCGTCTCCTTCACCATCTGCTCGGAGTAGTCGACGTTCGCCATGCAGTCGTTGTAGATCGCGTGGTCGAACATGAAGTCGGCCGACTCGGCGAGGTTGAAGGCGTAGTCGCCGAGCTTCGGCGGCTTGACGCTGTACGCCATGTTCTGATTGAGGCACGAGCAGGTGCAGTGGTTGTCACCGCAGATGCCGCAGATGCGGCTGGTGATGAAGTGCGCGTCGCGCGGGTCGATCCCCTTCATGAAGATGTCGAAGCCGCGGAAGATCATCGACGTGCTCCAGCATCTGAGCACCTGCTGGTTGGTGAAGTCGATCTCCGTGTGGATCCCGAGCGACCCGACGATGCGGGTGATCGGGTCCCACGACATCTCTTTGACGACGACTCTCTGCTGGCCTGGTACCTCGACGGTTGCCATCTCGTGCTCCTCTACCAGCGCTTCGCGTAGCCGGTCGTCAATTCAGCGCGGCTGTGCCGCCACTCGGGCTCTCTGTCGTACTTGCGTCTGATGTTGAGGTGACGGCCCCAGCGCAGCAGCGGGCCGTAGGTGAATCTGGAGATCGCGGCGGAGATCCCGCCCATTCTGTCCTCGTCCATGAACGGCATGTACTTGTCGGGGAAGCCCGGCATCGTGCACGCCATGCAGATGCCGCCGACGTTGGGGCAGCCGCCGATCCCGCTCTGCCAGCCGCGCAGCGGCACATTGCACTTGACGACCGGGCCCTTGCAGCCGAGCTTGACGAGGCAGCGGTGGTCGGAGCCGTACTCGGTCGCGAAGTCGCCCTGCTCGTAGAAGGCGGCGCGGTTGCAGCTCTCGTGCACGGTGCGCCCGAACAGCCACGTCGGCCGGCCCTGGTCGTCGAGCTCCGGCAGCGGCGCCATCCCGGCGAGCGCGAAGACGAGGTACATCAGCGTCTCGGTCATGTTGTCCGGCTGCGCCGGGCAGCCGGGAATGTTGACGATCGGGATGCCGGCCTTCGAGGTCCAGTTGCGGCCGAGGTAGTCGCGCACGCCCATCGCGCCTGTCGGGTTGTTGCGCATCGCCGGGATGCCGCCGTAGGTCGCGCAGGTGCCGACGGCGACGACCGCCGCCGCCTTCGGCGCGAGCCGGTCGACCCACTCGTTGGTCGTGATCGGCTGCCCGTTGGACGGGTTGACGCCGAAGCCGGTCCAGTAGCCGTCGCCGTTGATCTTCTCGTTGCCGAGGGAGCCCTCGATGATCAAGACGAACGGGTCCAGTCTGCCGGCCTCGGCGTCGAACCACGCCTGGACGTACTCCTGCCCGTACTCGTACGCGAGCACCTGGTTGTGGACGACGACTCTCGGCATGCCGGGGATCGCGCCGGTGATGATGTCCTCGAGGCTCGGGCTGGTCGCCGACGTCATCGCGACCGAATCGCCCTCGCAGGAGAGCCCGACCGTCATCCACAACACGTGGGCGGTGACCGCCTCCGTTCTGGCCTGACCGGGCACGAACTCTGTCGCTGCCATCTCCTGCTCCTCTCAACAGATCCGCGGCAGCGGATCGCCTACGAGCTGATCCATCACGCGCTTGCCGCCGAAGGCCGTCTCGACCAGCACCAGCGCGGGCGGCTCGGTCTTCACCTCGCCGATCTCGGCGGCGCGCGCGAACGTCTCGCCGTCGCCGGCGCCGCGCAGCGCGGCGAGCGCGGCGCCGGCCTGCTCCGCAGCCACGACGGCGACGAAGACGCCCTCGTTGGCGACGTGCATGGGGTCGATCCCGAGCAGCTCCGCCGCGCCGGTCACGACGGGGTTGACCGGCACCGCGCGCTCGTGCACGAGCAGTGCCACGCCGGAGGCGCGCGCCAGCTCGTTGAGCACCGAGGCGACGCCGCCGCGGGTCGCGTCGCGCAGGCAGCGCAGGCCGGGTCCGGCCGCGTCCAGCAATGCGTCGACCGCCGGCCACAGCGGGCGCGTGTCGGACTCCACCGTCGCGCCGAGGTCGAACTCGCCGCGCGCCAGCATGATCGCGGTGCCGTGCTCGCCGATCGGACCGGAGACGAGCACGCGGTCGCCGGGGCGCAGCGCGGCCGGCGACAGGCGCGCACGGGGGTCGCGACGCCCGACGCCGGTCGTGCAGATGTAGAGCTGATCGGCATGGCCGCGCTCGACGACCTTCGTGTCGCCCGCGACGATCTCGACGCCGGCGGCGCGTGCGGCCGACGCGATCGCGTCGACCTCCGCGCGCAGCACGCCCGTGTCGAGCCCCTCCTCGAGGATCAGCGAGAGCGTCAGCGCGAGCGGACGGGCGCCCGCGACCGCGAGGTCGTTGACGGTGCCGTTGACGGCCAGCTCGCCGATCGAGCCGCCGGGGAAGCGGATCGGCTTGACGACGAAGCTGTCGGTCGTGAGCGCGAGCTGGGCGCCGTCGACCGCGAGCGCGCCGGCGTCGGCCAGCTCGTCGAGCGCGGGCGAGGCGAAGGCCGGCACGAGCAGCCCCTCGATCAGCGCCGCGGTCGCTTTGCCGCCGGCGCCGTGGGCCATCGTGATGCGCTCGTCGCGGAACTTCGGCCGCTTCGCGCGCGCCGTCGCGATGATGTCGAGGATGCGGTCCTCACGGCCGGTGCGCGCGTCGGTGGCGGCCATCAGACGACCTCCCGCTCGCGCGCGAAGCGGCCGTAGTTGTAGTAGGCGGCGCAGGCGCCCTCGGAGCTGACCATGCACGTCCCGATCGGCCGCTCCGGCGTGCAGGCGGTGCCGAAGACCTTGCACTCCCACGGCTTGATCACGCCCTTCAGCACCTCGCCGCACTGGCATGCCTTCGGGTCGGCGACGCGCACGCCCGGCACCGGCCAGCGGCGCTCGGCGTCCAGCTCGGCATAGGCGTCGGAGAGGCGCAGGCCGCTCTGCGAGATGAAGCCGAGGCCGCGCCACTCGAAGTGCGGCCGCAGCGCGAAGACCTCCTGCATCACCTCGAGCGCGCGCAGGTTGCCGTCGTAGGGGACGACGCGCTTGTACTGGTTCTCGACCTCGCGCCGGCCGTCGCGCAGCTGGCGCAGGATCATCAGCACCGACTGCAGGATGTCGACGGGCTCGAAGCCGGAGATCACGACCGGCTTGTCGTAGTCGGCGGGGATGAACTCGAACGGCCGCGCGCCGACGACGGTCGAGACATGGCCGGGGCCGACGAAGCCGTCGAGCCGCAGGTCGGGCGACTCCAGCAGCGCCCGCAGCGGCGGCACGATCGTGACGTGGTTGCACATGCAGCTGAAGTTGGCGACGCCCTCCGCCTTCGCGCGCTTCAGCGTCAACGCGGTCGAGGGCGCGGTCGTCTCGAAGCCGATCGCGAAGAAGACGACCTGGCGGTCGGGCTCGCGCTTGGCGATCCGCAGCGCGTCGAGCGGCGAGTAGACCATCCGCACGTCGGCGCCGGCCGCCTTCGCCTCCAACAGCGTCCCGCGCGAGCCGGGCACGCGCATCATGTCGCCGAAGCAGGTGAAGATCACGCCCGGCTGGTGCGCGAGCGCGATGCCGTCGTCGACCCGGCCCATCGGGATCACGCAGACGGGGCAGCCGGGGCCGTGGACCAGCTCGACGTTGGCCGGCAGCAGGTCGTCGACGCCGTACTTGTAGATCGAGTGCGTGTGGCCGCCGCAGACCTCCATCAGCTTGTAGTGACGGCCCGGCTCGACGGTCGCGACGATCTCTCCGGCGAGCACGCGGCCCAGCTCGGCGTCGCGGAATTCATCCACGAATCTCACGCGGCGACCTCCAGTCGGGTCAGCGCGGTGCCGGCGTGCACGAGCAGCGTGTCGCCCGGCCCGGCGTCGACGAGCGCGATCTCGACGCTGCTGTGCGCGCCCTCCGCGTCCTCGCACAGCGCCAGCCCGCGCGCCGCGTCGATCCGCAGCACGCGCATCGGCACGCCGTCGTCGCCGCACGTGATGCAGTGGTGCGCGTCGCAGCTCACTCGATCACGCTCTCCTTCAGCTCCTCCAGCTCGCGCTGGTAGTCCTCGCCCATCCCCTGCAGCAGCGCCAGCGTCGCGGCCGCCTCGGCCTCGTCGACGCGTGAGATCGCGAAGCCGACGTGAATCAGCACCCAGTCGCCGACCACGGCCGCGCGGCCGTCGGCGTCGAGCAGCCCGACGTTGACGGTACGCCGCACGCCGGCCACGTCCACGAGGGCGAGACGGTTGGCCTCGTCGACCAGCTCGATGATCTGGCCAGGGATCGCCAGGCACACGATGGTCTCCTCTGCTCACGGCCGCCGGGGGGAGTTCGACCGTTGCCCGGTTCTACACCCGCCGGCACACGGGGGCAAGCGTCTTGACGGCGGTGATCTACTGGGATGTGGAATGCCAGTGCCCCAGGATCGGGACGCCGTCGAACGGCATCTGCTGCGCGACACCGCGTACGACACGCTCTGCGACGCGATCGTCAACGGCACGCTGGCGCCGGGCGAGACGCTGCACGACGGCGAGCTGTGCGCCTGGCTGGGGCTGAGCCGCACGCCGGTGCGCGGCGCGCTCGCGCGGCTGGAGGACGAAGGCCTGGTGCAGACCGCGCCGCAGCGCTTCACGCGCGTGACGCCGCTGGACGAGGCCGACGCGCACGCGCTCTTCCCGGTCGTCGCGGCGCTGCACGCGCTCGCGACCGAGCTCGCGGTGCCGCGCCTGCTGCCGGAGCAGCTGCGCCGGCTGCGTCACGAGAACGACCTCCACGCCGCCGCGCTGGCGGCGCGCGACGCCTCCGCCGCCTACGCCGCCGACGACCGCTTTCACGGCATCTTCGTGACGGCGTCGGGCAACCCCGAGATCGCCCGCGCCCTGGCGCACGTCGCGCCGCGGCTGCAACGACTGGAGCGGCTGCACCGCGGCACGCTGCCGGGCCGTCGCGCGCTCGCGCAGCACGAGGCGATCATCGCCCGCGCGGCCGGCGGCGACGCGCCCGGCGCCGCGACCGCCGCGCGCGAGAACTGGCTCACCTGCGGCGGCCTCGTCGAGCGCGCGCTGGCACAGCAGTAGGGTGGGGCGATGGACGTCTCGCCGTACCTGGAGCAGCTGCGGCTGACCCGCTTCAAGTCGTTTCGCGACGCGGTCCTGCCGCTGCGCGACCTGACGCTGCTGATCGGCCGCAACGGCAGCGGCAAGTCGAACACGCTCGACGCGCTGCACGTGCTCTCGCGCCTGGCGGAGGGCGAGGATCTGCGCGAGGCGATCGACGGCAACCGCCGCGACGGCGAGGGGATGCGCGGCGGCGTGCGCGGCTGCGCGCCCTACGGCGAGACCAGCTTCGCGCTCGGCTGCACGGTCGTGCGCGGCGAGGACCGCTTCGACCTCGACGTCGAGGTGCAGGTCGAGCCCGACGTGCAGATCGTCGCCGAGACGCTGCGGCTGCGGCCGGCGAGAGGCAAGCCGCGCGACTACCTCACGACCGACGCGCCGCAGCCGGGGCTGGTCGACATCGCCGGGCGCTACTTCAACGGCAGAAGCGGCGTCAACCCGGCCGTCACCTTCCGCTCCGACCGGCTGCTGACGGCGCAGGTGCCGACGAAGGTGCCGACGCGCACGATCGCCACGCGCGCCGTCCACGACGCCGCGCTGGCGGTCGTCGAGACGCTGCGGGCGGTCTTCATCCTCGACCCGGTCCCGTCGCTGATGCGCCACTACGTGCCGGCGCGCGACACCGTCCTGCGGCGCCAGGCCGACAACCTCTCGGCCGTGATCGCCGGCCTCCAGGCCGACCCGGTTCGCTGGGCGCGGCTGGCCGAGCTGGTCGAGGCGCTGCCCGAGCAGCAGGTCGTCGGCGTCGGCGTCGAGTCCTCGCAGCTCGGCGACGTGATCCTGACGCTGCGCGAGCGCTTCGGCGACGCCGAGGTGTCGGTCTCCAGCCGCGTGATGAGCGACGGGATGCTGCGCTTCCTCGCCTTCGCGGCGGCGCTGCTGGAGGCGCCGGAGCTGAGCGACGAGCAGGACGGCGGCACCGGCGGGGGCGTCAACACGCAGCTGGTGATCGAGGAGATCGAGAACGGCCTGCACCCGTCGCAGGCGGCGCGGATCGTGCAGCTGATCAAGGAGGAGAGCGCGCGGCGGCGGATCCGCACGCTCGCGACGACGCACAGCCCGGCGATGCTGACGGCGCTCGGCGCCGCCGACCACGACGGCGTCGTCGTCTGCCGCCGCAACCCCGAGACTGCCGGCAGCGAGCTGATCGGGCTGGTCGAGCTGCCGGGCTACGCGGAGGCGCTGGCGGCCGGCTCGCTGGGGGACGCGGTGACGCAGCAGCGGCTCGGCGCGGTGCCCGACAGCGCCGGCCGGCTGGCGGCGCTCGACGACCTGCTCGCGAGCCTGTGAAGCGCGAGGTCGTCTTCCTCGACACGTCGGTGCTCGTGGAGGTGCTGAGGGTTCCGGGCAAGAGCCAGCAGCCCGCGGCGGTCGCGGCCGAGCTGCGCGAGCGGGTCGGCTCCGGCGCTTCGCTGATCCTGCCGACGGCGGCGATCATCGAGACCGGCAACCACATCGCGCAGGTCGCCAACGGGGCGGAGCGGCGGACCGTCGCCGAGCGCTTCCAGACGCTGCTGCGCGCGACGGTCGACGGCGCCGCGCCATGGGCGCTCAACGGCGCGAGCTGGAACGGCGAGCTGCTGTCGGCGATCTGCGAGGGCACGCGCGGCTGCCCGCCGCTGCCGGAGATGGCGTCGCAGGGGATCGGCGCCGGGGACGTCTCGATCCTCGCCGAGGCGGAGGCGTACGCGGCCCGTGTCGCGCACGTCGAGGTGCGCATCTGGACGCTCGAACACGCGCTCGGCGCCTACGCATGAGCGCGCCGCCGCCGCCCAAGTTCCCGCGCGTCCCGCACCTCGCGCCGTCGCTCGCGGCGACCCCGGACGACGTCGTGCTGGCGGCCGCCGGGCGTGAGGAGCTGCTGCACGTCGAGGTCGTCGTCGAGGAGAAGCTCGACGGCATGAACGTGATGGTCTGGGTCGATGACGGCGTGCCGCGCGTCGGCACGCGCGGCGGCGCGGAGACGAGCGACCGCTCCGGCGAGCGCGGCCGCCTGAAGGCATGGGCGGCCGTCCGCTCCGACCTGCTCGTCGCCGGCCTCGGCGAGCGCTACGCGCTCTACGGCGAGTGGCTGCGGCGCCGCCACGGCGTCGCGTACGACCGCCTCCCGGCCGAGCTGGTCGGCCTCGACGTGCACGACCGTCGCAGCGGCGAGTTCCTCGGCGTGGAGGAGCGTGACGCCGTGCTCGCCGCGCTCTCGGTCCCCGCCCCGCCGCGCCTCTTCCGCGGCACGATCGAGACCCCGGAGCGGCTGGAGGCGCTGTTCGGCGCCTCCGCCTTCTCCGACGACCGCGCCGAGGGGATCGTCGTGCGCGCCGTCGCCGGCACTCCCCGCCGCGTCGCCAAGCTCGTCGACCCGTTCTGGCACGGCATCGGCGCGACCCCGTGGGAGGGCGAGAACCGCTTGGCGGATTGACGCTCCTCAGCGGAATCTCGTTTCCACGCGCCAGCGGGCATCATCCGCGCATGATCGAGAAAGTGCTCGTCGCCAACCGCGGCGAGATCGCGACGCGCGCCTTCCGCGCGGCCAACGAGCTGCGCATCCGCAGCGTCGCGCTCTACGCCCCCGAGGACCGCGACTCCGTCCACCGGCTGAAGGCTGACGAGGCGTACGAGGTCGGCGAGCCCGGCCACCCCGTCAGCACCTATCTCGATCCGCAGGTGGCGGTGGAGCTGGCGCGCAGAGTCGGCGCCGACGCGATCTACCCCGGCTACGGCTTCATGTCGGAGAACCCGGAGCTGGCGCGCGCCTGCGCGGCCGCCGGGATCGTCTTCGTCGGCCCGCCGCCGGAGGTGCTCGGCCTCGCCGGCAACAAGACCCGCGCGCGCGACGCGGCGCTGGCGGCCGGCGTGCCGGTGCTGGCCGCCTCCGAGCCCGTCGAGAGCGGGGCGGAGGTGCAAGCGGCGGCTCAGAAGATCGGCTTCCCCGTCTTCGTCAAGGCCTCGCACGGCGGCGGCGGGCGCGGCATGCGGCTCGTGACCGACCCGGCGAAGCTCGAGGCGGCCGTGATCGAGGCGCGCGCGGAGGCCGAGGCCGCCTTCGGCGACGGCACCGTCTACCTGGAACAGGCGCTCGTGCGCCCGCGCCACATCGAGGTGCAGCTGCTGGCCGACGCGACCGGCGAGGTCGTCCACCTCTACGAGCGCGACTGCTCGCTCCAGCGCCGCCACCAGAAGGTGATCGAGATCACGCCGGCGCCGAACCTCGACGCCGAGCTGCGCGACCGCATCTGCGCCGACGCGGTCAAGTTCGCCCGCCACGTCGGCTACGTCAACGCCGGCACCGTCGAGTTCCTGCTCGATCCCGCCAGCGGCCGCTACGCCTTCATCGAGATGAACCCGCGGATCCAGGTCGAGCACACCGTCACCGAGGAGACGACCGACGTCGACCTCGTGCGCGCGCAGCTGCGGATCGCGGGCGGCGCGACGCTCGCCGACCTCGGGATCACGCAGGAGTCGATCAGACAGCGCGGTGTCGCATTGCAATGCCGCGTCACGACCGAGGACCCGGCCAACGGCTTCCGCCCCGACGCCGGCCGCATCACCGCGTACCGCTCGCCGGGCGGCGCCGGCGTCCGCCTCGACGAGGGCTCGGCCTTCGTCGGCGCCGAGGTCTCGCCGTTCTTCGATCCGCTGCTGGTGAAGATCTCCGCCCGCGGGCGCGACCTCAACTCCGCCGTCTCGCGCGCCCGGCGCGCCGTCGCCGAGCTGCGCGTGCGCGGCGTCAAGACCAACCAGGGCTTCCTGCTGGCGCTGCTCAACGACCCCGACGTGCTCGCCGGCCACACGCACACGACCTTCGTCGACGAGCGGCCCGACCTCTCCGCCGCCGGCCCCGGTCGCGACCGCGCCAGCCGCCTGCTGAACCTGCTCGCCGAGGTGACGGTCAACCACGAGCCGGCGACGGCCGCGCTCGCCGGCGACCCGCGCGGCAAGCTCGGCCCGGCGCCGCAGGGCGAGCCGCCGGCCGGCTCGCGCCAGCGGCTGCTGCAGCAGGGGCCGACCGCCTTCGCGCAGGCGCTGCGCGCGCAGCAGGCGGTCGCCGTCACCGACACGACGCTGCGCGACGCGCACCAGTCGCTGTTCGCGACGCGGATGCGCACGCACGACATGCTCGCGGTCGCGCCGCACCTCGCGCACGAGCTGCCGCAGCTGCTGTCGATGGAGGTGTGGGGCGGGGCGACCTTCGACGTCGCGCTGCGCTTCCTGCACGAGGACCCGTGGGAGCGGCTGGCGCAACTGCGCGAGCTGGTCCCCAACGTCTGCCTCCAGATGCTGCTGCGCGGGCAGAACCTGCTCGCTTACTCGCGCTTTCCGGAGAAGGTCGTGCGCGCCTTCGTCGCCGAGGCGGTCGAGACCGGGATCGACGTCTTCCGCATCTTCGACGCGCTCAACGACGTCGAGGGGATGCGCGCGGCGATCGAGGCGACGTTGGAGACGCCCGCGATCGCGGAGGGGACGCTCTGCTACACCGGCGACCTCGCCGACCCGCGCGAGCAGCTCTACACGCTCGACTACTACCTCAAGCTCGCCGAGCAGCTCGTCGACGCGGGCGTGCACGTGCTCGCGATCAAGGACATGGCCGGCCTGCTGCGCGCGCCGGCCGCGGGCACGCTCGTGAGCGCGCTGCGCAGAGAGTTCGAGCTGCCGGTCCACCTGCACACGCACGACACGGCCGGCGGTCAGCTCGCGACCTACCTGGCCGCGATCGAGGCCGGCGTCGACGCGATCGACGGCGCCGCGGCGCCGCTGGCGGGGATGACGTCGCAGCCGTCGCTGGCGGCGATCGTCGGCGCGACCGCGACGACCGAGCGCGACCCCGGCATCTCGCTCGACGCGCTGCTGCGACTGGAGCCGTACTGGGAGTCGGTGCGCGGCATGTACGGCGCCTTCGAGACCGGCCTGAAGGCGCCGACCGGCCGCGTCTACCGCCACGAGATGCCGGGCGGCCAGATCTCCAACCTGCGCCAGCAGGCCGACGCGGTCGGGCTCGCCGGCCGCTTCGACGAGGTCGAGGTCGCGTACGAGCGCGCCAACGCGCTGCTCGGCCACATCGTCAAGGTGACGCCGTCGAGCAAGGTCGTCGGCGACCTCGCGCTGTTCGCCGTCTCGACAGGGATCGACTTCGACGAGCTGGAGCGCAGACCGGGCTCGTTCGACCTGCCCGACTCGGTGATCGACTTCCTGCGCGGCGGGATCGGGACCCCTCCCGGCGGCTTCCCGCAGCCGTTCACCGAGCTGGCGCTCGCCGGCCGCGCGCCGGCCCCGGCGGGCATGGTCGTCGAGGGCGAGCTGGCGGCGCGGCTGGAGCACGCCGGCGAGGACCGCCGCGCGGCGCTGGCGGAGATCCTCTTCCCCGGCCCGGCGAGAGAGTTCGCCGCCGCGCGCGAGCAGTTCGGCGACGTCTCGCTGATCCCGACGCCCGAGTTCTTCCGCGGCCTGCGCGAGGAGGAGGAGCTGGCGATCGAGCTCGGCCCTGGCGTCACGCTGCTGTTCGAGCTGGAGGCGATCGGCGAGGCCGACCAGCGCGGCATGCGCACCGTGCTCGTGCGCGTCAACGGCCAGATGCGGCCGGTCGAGGTGCGCGACAGAGCGGTCGAGGCGGCCGGCGAGCAGATAGAGCGCGCCGACCCGACGGTGCCCGGCCAGGTGCCGGCGCCGGTGACGGGGATCGTGACGCTGCAGGTGAAGGTCGGCGACACGGTCGCCGAGGGCGACCCGATCGCGACGCTGGAGGCGATGAAGATGGAGTCGACGATCACCGCGCCGCAGGCCGGCACGATCGAGCGGCTGGCGGTCGCCAGCGGCAGCCGGCTGGAGCAGGGCGACCTGCTGCTGGTGATCGGTTAGGCGGCGACCAGCGCGGCCGCCGGCAGCACGCGGTCGCGGCCGGAGCGCTTCGCCTCATAGAGCGCGCGGTCGGCGGCGTCGAGCAGCGCCTGCACGTCGGCCGGGGCGACGGCGGCGGCGACCCCGCCGCTGATCGTCACGCGCAGGTCCCGGACCACGCCGGCGCGATCGCGACCGCTCAGCGGCGGCGTGGTCGTCAGCGCCTCGCGCACCCGCTCGCCGAGCGCCAGTGCCCCGTCGGCCTCGGTCCGCGGCAGCAGCACGACGAACTCCTCGCCGCCGAGTCGCGCCACGACGTCGATGCCGCGCACATGCTCGGTCAGCACGCGGGCGACCCAGGCGAGCACGCGGTCGCCGGCGTCGTGGCCGTGGACGTCGTTGACCGCCTTGAAGTGGTCGACGTCGAAGGTCGCGACCGCCAGCGAGGAGCGGTCGCGCTGCGCCCGCCGCCGCTCCAGCTCGATCCGCTCCTCGAAGCCGCGGCGGTTGAGCAGCCCGGTCAGCGGGTCGACGCGCGCCTGGTCCTCGAGCGTGCGCACGAGCCGTTCGTTGCGCGCGACCAGCAGCCGCACGACGACGGCGACCACGCCGACGACGACGACCACGTCGACCCAGCGGTCTATGTTCGCGTGCGAGGCCGGCATCGACAGCAGCGCCAGCCCGTGCACGACGCCGATCCAGGCGACGATCGCGATCGCACCGCGCGTGCCGAGGAAGTAGGCCGACCACAGCGCCGGCCAGACGTAGAGGATCGCGCCGTCGCCGTACTCGCGCGTCTCGGCGAGCGCCATCGCGATCATCGCCGCGCCGATCGGGCCGAGCAGCGCCAGCAGCGGTCGCGGCAGGCGCGGGCCGGCCACGGCGGCCAGCAGCGCGAGCGCGAGCGCCGCGAACGCGACCCCGACCGACAGCTGCTGGCCGGCCGGCAGCAGGTTCTCGATCAGGCCGATGCCGGCCGCTCCGGCGTAGATCCCGGCGGCCGTCCGTGCCATCAACCGCTGGTCGCCGCGTGCGTGCACTGAAAAGCCCATCGACCGCGCGCGAGGAGTGGTTGAGCGCGTGCGTCACGCGGCGGACCGCGGCCGGCCGGAGCTGGCGCGCTCGCGGCATGGCCGCGCGAGGCCGAGACCGGCGGCCGAGAGCGCGCTGCGTCGTCAGGCTCGCGCCGGCAGCGCCAGCTCGGCGGCGAGCCGCTCCAGCGCCGCGACCTGCCGCGCCGGCTCGTAGCCGACGATGTTGAGATCCCAGGCGAACTCGTCGACACCGTGCTCGGCGAGGCGCGCGAGGTCGTCGGCGATCTGCTCCTCGCTCCACGTGCTCGGCGCCGTCGCGTGCTCGGCGTCGGCGAGCATCGGGCCGCCCTTGACGACGATCTCGCCGTCGCCGCCGGCCGCGCGGTACCAGTCGATCTGCTCAGCTGTCGCCTCCCAGCTGCGGAAGGCGATCGTGACGCCGTCACCGATCCGCGCCGCCCGCTCGATCGCCGGCCGCGTGACGCCGCCGACGTGGATCGCGATCGTGCCGTGCAGCGGCTTCGGCCCGACTCTCGCGGGCGGGATGCGGCACTGGCGACCTTCGAAGGCGACGGGGTCGGGTCCCCAGCAGGCGCGCAGCGCGGCGATCGACTCCTCGAAGGCGGCAGCGCGCGTGGCCGGGTCGACGCCGGTCGCCTCGTACTCCTGCGGCAGCCAGCCGAGCGCGAGCCCGGCGTCGACCCGCCCGCCGGAGAGGTGGTCGAGCGTCGCCAGCCGCCGCGCGAGCACGATCGGCTGCTGGAAGAGCGGCACGACGACGCCGGTGCGCAGCCGCACGCGGCGCGTCTTGGCGGCGACCCAGGTGAGCGTCTCGAGCGCGTCGAAGGAGGGATGGTCGGGCAGCCCGAAGTCGTTGCTCCAACCGTCGTGCGCCGGCAGCAGCAGCCGCTCGGCGACGTTGACGCTGTGGAAGCCGAGCCGGTCGGCCGCGGTCGCGACCAGCTCGATCGACTCGGGCCTGGCGTGCGGGCCCAGCAGCGGCAGCCCGACGCCGACGTTCACGCCTCGACCGCCGCGCCGTCGACGAAGGCGCCGAGCGCGTCGAGCAGCAGCCCTGTGCCGTGCTCGCGCGTCGCCGGCTGCTCGTGGCCGTCGAGGAAGGCACCCTGCTCGGTGAAGACCATCACGGTGCCGTCGCCGTCGGCGCGCAGCTCGATCGTCGCGAGCGAGACGGAGATCAGCGTCTCGTCGAGCAGCAGGTCGTAGGCGTAGACGATCCGCTCGCCCTTGACGATCTCGTGGAAGCGCGCGTCCATCGTGTGGACGGTGCCGCCGGGCGGTCCGCCTCTGTTCAGCTCGCGCCCGCCGACGCGGAAGTCGAGCTCGTGGTGCTTGCCGACCCATGACTCGGGCATCGCGAACCAGCGCCGCTTCGTCGGCGGATCGGCCCACGCCGCGAAGACGCGCGCCGGCGGGGCCGCGTAGCGGCGCTCGATCGTGAAGGTCGTGTGGGTGACGGACCGGCTGCTCACGGTGATCTCCTGCTTCTCTCGTTCTCGTAGGCGGCGTCCTCGTCCAGCATCTCTCCGAGCCGGTCGAAGTGCCGCTCCCAACCGCTTCTGCGCTCAGCGATCCACTGTTCGACCGGCGCCAGCGCCGCCGGCTCGATCCGGCAGGTGCGCACGCGCCCGGCCTTCCGCGAGCGGACCAGGCCGCTCGCCTCCAGCACCTGCACGTGCTGCACGACCGCCGCCAGCGACATCGGCAGCGGCGCGGCCAGCTCGCTGACCGACGCCGGCCCCTGCGCCAGCCGCTCGACGATGCCGCGCCGCGTCGGGTCGGCGAGCGCCGCGAAGACGCGGTCGAGCGGATCGCCATCGCGCTGTGAAAGCTTAAGCACTTGCTTGACTATACAGCTGTGCGATGCGATGGGGTCGGGGATGTGGCTCATGAACGTTCGTATGCGTTCCTGAAAGTCCCGTGAACATTTGGATTTCGGCGTTGCGGGGCTCTGGTCGACTGCTATAAATGCATAAAGCCGATCGAACTTGTCAGGTATATGACGACCTCACCAATCGCCACACCCACCCCGTCCGGCGCCATGGCCCGCGACGAGCTGTTCGCACGGATCGCCGAGGGCGAGCGGGAGCGTGAACGCGAACGGATCGCGCCGCACGATCAGATCGCCCTCCTGCGCGAGTCGCGGCTCGGGGCGCTGCGCGTCCCGGTCGCGCTCGGCGGCGCCGGCGCCAGCGTCCGCGAGCTGTTCGAGACGCTGATCGCGCTGGCGCAGGCGGACGCCAACGTCGCGCAGATCGTGCGCGCCCACTTCGCCTTCGTCGAGCAGGTGCTGCTCGTGCCCGACGCCGCCTTCCAGGAGCGCTGGCTGGCGCCGGTCGCGGCCGGCGAGATCTACGGCAACGCCGTCACCGAGATCGGTGGCCAGCAGGCCGGCGACTTCGTCGGCTTGTCGACGAGAATCGCGCCGAGCGGCGACGGCGACGGCGGCTACCTGATCGACGGCACGAAGTACTACTCGACCGGCACGCTCTACTCCGACCGCGTCTGGGTCTGGGGCGTCACGCCCGAGGGCGTTCCGGCCAGCGCCGTCGTCCCCGTCGATCGCGACGGCGTCACGGTCGAGGACGACTGGGACGGCTTCGGCCAGCGCCTCACCGGCACCGGCACGACCCGCTTCGCCGGCGTGCGCGCCGCCGCCGACGAGGTGCTGCTGTCCGACCCCGACAACGTGCCGCCGCGGCTCCCCGTCGGCGCCTTTCTGCAGCTGTGGCTGACGGCGACGGTCGCCGGCGCGGTCCGCTCGCTGCGCGACGAGGCGGTCACGCTGCTGCGCGACCGCAGACGCGGCCACACCCACGGCGCCGCCGCGCTGCCGCGCGAGGACCCGGTGCTGCTGCAGGCGGTCGGCCAGATCGCCAGCGACGCGTGGGCGATCGAGGCGACGGTGCTGAGCGCCGCCGAGGCGATCGACCGCGCCAACGCCGACGTCGCCGCCGGCAGAGCCGACAGCGGCGCCGTCCACGCGGCGTCGAAGCGCGCCGCGGAGGCGAAGGTCGTCGTCGACCGCCTCGCGCTGCGCAGCGCCTCGCTGCTGTTCGAAGCCGGCGGCGCCTCGGCGACGAAGGCCTCGGCCGGGCTCGACCGCCACTGGCGCAACATCCGCACGCTCGCGTCGCACAACCCGACGCCGCTGAAGGCGTACGCGCTCGGCGACTTCGTCGTCAACGGCGCGACGCTGCCCGACAACACTTACTTCTAGAGAAGCCGAGGAACCGCAGATGTCCCAGACCGCACCCCGCTCCGCGCACCCCGGCTTCGGCCCCGACGCGACCTCCAACGAGGTCGCCGTCCTCGACTCGACGATCCACTGGGTCGAGCAGGGCGAGGGCGACCCGTTCGTCTTCCTGCACGGCAACCCGACCAGCTCCTTCCTGTGGCGCAAGGTATTCGCGAACCTGAACGGCGAGGGCCGCCTGCTGGCCGTCGACCTGATCGGCTTCGGCGACTCCGGCAAGCCCGCGATCGACTACGACCTGGCCGACCACGAGCGCTACCTCGACGCCTGGTTCGACGCGCTCGACCTGCGCGACGTGACGCTCGTGCTGCAGGACTACGGCGCCGCCTTCGGCGTCTCGTGGGCTCGTCGCAACCCCGACCGCGTGAAGGCGGTCGCGCTGCTGGAGCCGGTCCTGTGGCCGATCGACTCGGCCGACCTGCCGGAGGCGTTCGTGCAGACGCGCGCGCTCGTCAAGCGCCCCGGCGAGGGCGAGGAGTTCGTGCTGGAGCAGAACGCCTTCCTGACGCAGCTCTTCCCCAACGTCTTCCTGCAGCCGCTGCCCGACGACGTGCTGGCCGAGTACCTGCGGCCGTTCCCGACGCCCGAGTCGCGCAAGCCGGTGATCGTCTTCCCGCGCAGACTGCCGGTCGACAACGAGCCGGCCGACACGATCGCGCTGCTGGAGGCCAACGCCGAGTGGCTCGCGTCGAGCGAGGTGCCGAAGCTGCTGCTGACCTTCGAGCCCGGCTTCCTGCTGACGCCGCCGATCCTCGCGTGGGCGCGCGAGACGATCAAGAACCTGACGGTGCAGGAGGGCGGCGCCGGCGTCCACTTCGTGCAGGAGGAGGAGCCGGAGAAGGTCGCCGACGCCGTCAAGGGCTGGCTCCCGCGATGACGGCGACGCGGCAGCCCGCGGTCCGCTACGGCAGCGAGCAGCTCGACGAGCTGCTCGCGCGGATCGCGGAGGGCGCGGCCGAGCGCGAGCGCACCGGCACGGCGCCGTTCGAGCAGATCGGGTGGCTGAAGGAGGCCGGCTTCGGCGCGCTGCGCATCCCCGTCGAGGAGGGTGGCGGCGGCGCGAGCGTGCGCGAGTTCTTCGACGTGTTGATGCGGCTCAGCCACGCCGACTCGAACGTCGGCCACCTGCTGCGCGCGCACTTCGGCACGGTCGAGGACCAGCTGATCTCGGGCGACGCGGAGCGGCGCGCGCTGTGGGTCGAGCGGGTCGTCGGCGGCGCGCTGATCGGCAACGGCAACAACGAGCTGACGACCAGACACGCCGGCGACTTCGCGAAGGCGACGACGCTGACGCCCGCCGGTGACGGCGGCTTCCTGCTGAACGGCACGAAGTACTACTCGACCGGCACGCTCTACTCCGACTACACCTTCGTGACGGCGGTGACGCCCGACGGCATGCCGGCCTTCGTGCTCGTCCCGACCGACCGCGACGGCGTCACCGTCGAGGACGACTGGGACGGCTTCGGCCAGCGGCTGACGGCGACCGGCACGACGCGCCTGGTCGACGTCGCCGTCGCGCCCGACGAGGCGTTCCTGCCGCCGGCCGACCTCAGCGGCCTGCCGCGCTGGCACCTGGGGCCGTTCTACCAGCACTACCTCAACGCCGTGATCGCGGGCAACATCCGCTCGGTCCTCGACGACGCGGTGACGCTCGTCCAAGGCCGCAGACGGTCGTTCACGCACGGCTCGGCCGACCTCCCGCGCGAGGACCCGGTGCTGCTGGAGGTGATCGGCGAGATCTCCGCCGACGCCGCGGCCGCCGAGGCGATCGTGCTGCAGACGGCCGACGCGCTCGGCGCGATCGGCGACTCGGTCGTCGGCGGCCTGCCCGACGACGACGTGATCCACGCGGCGGCGCTGCGCGCCTCCGAGGCGCAGGTCGCGATCGACGAGCTGGGCCTGCGCAGCGCCAACCTGCTGTTCGAGGTCGGCGGCGCCTCCGCCGTCAAGCAGGGCGTCAACCTCGACCGCCATTGGCGCAACATCCGCACGGTCGCCTCGCACAACCCGGCGCGCTTCAAGAACCGCGCGATCGCCGCCTGGCTCGTGAACGGCGAGCGGCTGCCGGACAACACGTACTTCTAGATCGCAGGGACGGCATGGCCTCACAGCAGCGACAGCTCCACCTCAACGCGTTCATCCTCGGGACCGGCCATCACGAGGCGGCCTGGCGGTCGCCGCTGACGACGCCGGAGCGGGTCTTCGACCCGTCGTTCTTCGCGCAGCAGGCGCGCACGGCGGAGGCGGCGAAGTTCGACGCGATCTTCCTCGCCGACATCCCGAAGCTCGACGACAACATCCAGTTCAACACCTCCGGCCGGCTCGACCCGCTGATCGTGCTGGCGACCGTCGCCGCCGCGACCGAGCGGATCGGGCTGATCGGGACCGCCTCGACGACCTACTCCTACCCGTGGGCGCTGGCGCGGGCGCTCGCGACGCTCGACTTCATGTCGAACGGTCGCGCGGCGTGGAACATCGTCACGACCGACAGGCAGGAGGCGGCCGAGAACCACGGCCTGTCGGTCAACCCCGACCACGCGGCCCGCTACGCGCGCGCCGAGGAGTACGTCGAGGTCGTGCTGCGGCTGTGGGACAGCTGGGAGGACGACGCGATCGTGCTCGACCGCGAGGGCGGCACCTACGTCGATCCCGCGAAGATCCACCACCCGAGGTTCGCCGGCAAGGACGTCAGCGTCGCCGGCGCGCTCACCAGCCCGCGGCCGCCGCAGGGCTACCCGGTGCTCGTGCAGGCCGGCTCCTCCAACGACGGCCGCGCCTTCGCCGCCCGCTTCGCGGAGGCGATCTTCACCGCCCAGCCGCACCTCGACGACGCGGTCGCCTTCGCGCATGACGTGAAGGGTCGCGCGGCGGCGCTGGGGCGCGGTCCGGAGTCGATCAAGATCCTGCCGGGGCTCTCGCCCTTCGTCGCCTCGACGGAGGGCGAGGCGAAAGCGCTGCAGCGGGAGTTCAACGAGCTGACGGTGGTCGAGTACGGCCTGATCCAGCTGGCCGACTTCGCCGCGGTCGAGCTGAGCCGCGACCAGCTCGACGAGCCGGTCCCGCCGGAGGCGTTCGCCGGCTCCGGCGACGTGACCGACAACAGCCACAGCCGCAGACAGGTCTACGCCGGGATCGTCGAGCGCGAGCGCCCGACGCTGCGGCAGCTGCTGCACAGACTGGCCGGCGCGCGCGGCCACCGCGTGATCGCCGGCGCGCCCGAGCAGATCGCCGACACGATGCAGCAGTGGTTCGAGGCTGGCGCCGCCGACGGCTTCAACGTGATGCCGCCCTACCTGCCGGGCGGCCTGGAGGCATTCGCCGATCAGGTCGTGCCGCTCCTGCGCGAGCGCGGCCTCTTCCGCAGCGAGTACGAGGGCACGACGCTGCGCGACCACCTCGGCCTCGAGCGGCCGGCGCGGCGGGTGGAGGCTGTTGCCTGAACGGCAAGAGTCCTTGGCAGATCGTCGCCGCCCTGCGACGGTTGGCCGATGAGCACGACTGAGAGCAGCGAGCAGTTCTGGGAGACCTTCTACAGCAGCGGCAGAGGCCGCTGGAGCGGCAAGCCGAACCCGTCGCTGGTCGAGGAGGTCTCCGGTCTGCGGCCGGGGAGCGCGCTCGACCTCGGCTGCGGCCAGGGCGCCGACGCGATCTGGCTGGCGCTGCAGGGCTGGCAGGTGACGGCCGTCGACGTCTCGGCCGCCGCGCTGGAGGTGGCCGCGCGCGCGGCCGAGGCGGCGGGCGTGGCCGACGCGCCGGGCACGATCGTCTGGGACCGTCGCGACATCGCCGACGCGCTGCCGGCCGGCAGCTTCGACCTCGTCGCGGCGACCTTCCTGCACTCGCCGGTCGAGGGCTTTCCGCGCACGCGGGTGCTGCGCGAGGCGGCCGCGACGGTCGCGCCCGGCGGGACGCTGCTGATCGTCGGCCACGCGCCCTCCGACGCCCATCCGGAGCTCGAGTTCCCGTCGCCCGAGGAGACGATCGCGGAGCTGGCGCTCGTGCCGGACGAGTGGCAGGTGCGCACGAGCGTCCTGCGCGAGCAGCAGCACGCCTTCCGCGACGAGGCGCCGACGCAGCGGGTCGACAGCGTCGTGCGGCTCGAGCGCGCGGGCGGCTGAGGCGGGCGGCTGAGGCGGGCGGCGCGCACGGCGAGCGCGCCCGCTGACAGCCCCGCGCTCGCTCCTGTTTCCTGCTGCTGGGAGCGCGGATAGGAGAGGGCGATGCGCATCATCACAACCCTGCTCGCGACCGTCGTCGCCGTCCTCGCCCTGACTGCCGCCGCGGCCTCAGCCGACGTCGTCCGCTTCGATCCCGGCGAGGGCAGCTTCATCACCGACGGCGACGTCGGCTGCATCGTCGGCGTCACCGACGCCGGGCGCGGCACCGTCACCTGTGCCGGCAAGCCCGTCTACGCCGCGATCTGGGACGGCGTGCCGTGCGGGACGCGCACCGCTCGCGGCTGCGTGAACGATCGCCGCGGCGGCCTGCTCTCGATCGGCCTGCGCGAGCGCGGCCGCCCGCTGCGCGACACGATCGACGGCGTCGGCGGCGCGAAGGGCACCGTCCGCGGCGACGCGATCGCGCTCGCCGGGATCCGCGGTCGCCATCTCCCCGACGGCGGCTTCTCCTTCCGCAACCGCAGCGGTCACGGCTTCACGCTGACCGAAGGTCGCCTGCGGCGCTTCTGAGATCGCTGCGGGCGCCTGGCCCTACGCGGGCGCGCCGACCCGCAGCACCGGCCACTGCTCGACGGCCGTCAGCAGCGTGCGGTCGTGCGTCACCAGCACGACGGCGGCGGGCGTGTCGACGAGCGCGGCCGTCAGCTCGTCGACGAGCGTGACCGAGAGGTGGTTGGTCGGCTCGTCGAGCAGCAGCAGCGACGGTCTGCGCAGCAGCACCTCCGCGAGCACCGCGCGGCGCCGCTGGCCGACCGAGAGGTGGCCGACGGGACGTTCGAGGTCGGCGTCGGTCAGCAGCCCGGTCGCGCGCGCCGCCTCGCGGATCGCGTCGAGGTCGGGCTCGTCGCCGGCGTCGGGCTCCGTCTCGCCGGCATCGGCAGCGGCGCGGGCGGCGTCGGCCTCGCGGGACTCGTCGGCGGCTCGCGCGAGCAGCGCCAGCGGCGTGTCGCTGGGGTCGAGGTCGTCCTCCTGAGCGAACAGGCCGACGCGCAGGCCGGGGTGGCGCGCGAGCGTGCCGCCGTCGGGCTCCAGCCGTCCGGCGAGCAGCGCCAGCAACGTCGACTTGCCGGCGCCGTTGGGGCCGCGCACCAGCAGCCGCCCGCCCGCTCTCAGCACGAGCGGCGGCTCGGGCGGCAGCGTGAGGCGGCCGCGGTAGCGCAGCCCGTCCGCGCTCAGCAGCGGCTCCTCGTCGTCGGCGGCCAGCTGCGGCAGGCCGAAGCGCAGCGGCTCGGGCGGACCCGGGCCGCGCTTGGCGCGCGCCTCCTCCAGCCGCCGGCGCAGCGCGGCGACGGTGTTGCCGGCGCGGCTGGCGCGGCCGTGCCCGGCCGCCGCGGCGCCGGGACGCCAGCTCTCGCGCGCCCGCGCCTGCGCGCTGGAGAGCTGGTCGGCCAGTCTCTTCTCCTGCTCGATCCCGCGCTGGTGGTGCTCGCGCCAGCGCCGCAGCGTCGTCGCGCGCGTGGCGCGGAACTCCGCGAAGCTGCCGCCGAACAGCACGCCGCTGCCGTCAGCGGTCGGGTCGAGGTCGAGCATCGCGGTCGCGACGGCGTCGAGCAGCCAGCGGTCGTGGGTGACGAGCACGACGATCCCGCCATGCTGCTGCAGGCGCAGCGCGAGGCGGTCGAGCGCGTCGTCGTCGAGGTGGTTGCTGGGCTCGTCGAGCAGGACGGCGCCGGCCGGGTTGTGCAGCGCGCAGGCGAGTCGCAGCCGGTAGCGCTGGCCGGGCGAGAGCCGTCGCAGCGGCGTCGCGGCGGGGAAGGCGGCGCCGAAGCCGGCGAGCGCGTCGTCGAGGCGCCGCTCGGCGTCCCAGGCGCCGACCTGCTCGGCGGTGGCGAGCGCTGCCGCATACCGCTCGGCGACGTCGTCGCCGCCCGCGCCGTTCGCGCCGTTCGTGGCATCCGCGACGACCGCGCGCGAATCGCCGCCGAGCGCGGCAGTCGCGCCGTCCAGCTCCGCGAGCGCGTCGAGCGCTGGGCGCAAGGCATCGTCGCGCACGGTCGCGACGGTCGCGTCGACGGCCGCCGTCAGCTCCTGCGCGACGAGCATCCGCGCGGTCGTGCAGGTGACGGTCCCGCCGTCCGGTTCGAGCGTGCCGGCGAGCAGTCGCAGCAGCGTCGACTTGCCCGCGCCGTTGTCGCCGATGATCGCGAGCCGCTGGCCGGCGGCGACCGTCAGCGAGATCCCGTCGAGCACCGGCCCCTCGCCGAAGCCCTTGCGCAGGTCGCGCGCGGCGAGGTGGGCGGAGCGCCGTTCGACGCGGCCGAGCGGCGCGCTCGCAGGGGTGTCGCGGCCGCGCTCAGCGGGCGTCGTCGCCTTCTCGCCCATGAGCGCAGGCACGGTAACAGGCCGCGGGCGAGCGCCCGCGCGTGAGCGATGACGCGCCGGCTGCGGATTGCGGTTCAGTAGTCGACTACGGAGGTCAGATGAGCGCGGTCGCGCCATCGTGATGACAGCACGAATGCTGTCCGTCGTTGTCGTCGTCTGAGGAGCAGGATGCTCACCCGCAGTTCGCGTCTTCGCCGCACCGCCGCCGCGCTCGCCGCCGGCGCCGCCTCGCTCGCCCTCGCCGACGCCGCCACGGCGGCGACGCTCACGGTCACGGCCGCCGCCGACAGCGGCGCCGGCACGCTGCGCGCCGCGCTCGCCGCGGCCGACGACGGCGACCGGATCGAGTTCGCGCTCCCGAACCCCTCCTCGATCGTGCTCGCGTCCGAGCTGGTGGTCGACAGAGCGGTCACGCTCGCCGGCCCCGGCTGGAGATCGCTGGAGCTGAACGGCGGCGGTGTCACGCGCGTGCTGCGCGTCAGCGCGGCCGGCGTCGAGATCGAACGGCTCGCGATCCGCGACGGCTCCGCGCCGCCCAGCGGCGAGCGCGCCTACGGCGGCGGTCTGCTGGTCGAGCAGAGCGGCGACGCGACGCTGCGCGAGGCGGTCGTCGAGGACAACGTCGCGGGCGGCCAAGGTGGCCGCATCGTGGCCGGCGGCGGGATCTGGGTCGGCGGCGTCAACGGCGGCAACGGCGGCTCGCTCCACGTCGTGCGCTCGGCGATCGTCGGCAATCTCGCCAGCGGGGTCGGCAGCGGGGGACTGGCCGCCAGCGTCTCCGGCGGCGGCCTCGGCGCCTCGACGGCGTCGGCGTCGGTCGTGACGATCGAGGACTCGACCGTCGCCGCCAACACCGTCGACTCGACCTCCGACGGCATGGCCTTCGGCAACGGCGGCGGGATCGCCTCCACCGGCTTCACCTCCGGAAGACTGCTGCGCTCGACGGTGACGGCCAACGCCGTGACCGTCGCCGGCGTCACGCTGACCAGCGCCTCTGCCGGCGGCGCCGGCGACAACACCTCGTCGGCATGGCAGAGCTACGGCTCGATCGTCGCCGGCAACACCGTCCAGGCCGTCCCCTCCGACTGCTCGGCGAGACTGGCCGGAGACCACAACGTCGTCGGCACGTCGAGCGGCTGCGCGATCAGCGGGACGGGCAACAGCGTCGTCAACCCGCAGCTCGGCGCCTTTGGCGATCACGGCGGCCCGACGCCGTCGTACGCGCTGGCGCCGACCAGCCCGGCGCTGCAGGCCGTGCCGGCCGGCAGCACCGCCTGCCCCGCGGGCGCGACCGACCAGCGCGGCGTCGCGCGGCCCGAGCTGGCCGCCTGTGACGCCGGCAGCTACGAGCTGCGCCCCGGCCGGCTGACAGTGCCGGCCGATCGCGACCTCGGCTCCGCCGGTCCCGGCGACGAGCCGTCGCAGACGGTCACGGTGACGGCGACCGGCGACCTGCCGGCGACCTTCGACGCGGTGCGGATCGATCCGGCGGGCGGCCGGTTCGCCGTCGAGCTCGACGGCTGCAGCGTCGCGCTCGTGCTGCAGCCGGGCGACAGCTGCAACGTCACGGCGCGCTTCGCGCCGCGGGCGAGCGGTGCCGACTCCGCGACGCTGGAGGTCGACTACAGCTCGCAGCTGGTCGCGGCCGCGACGCTCGACACGAGACTCGACGGTCTCGGCCTCGGTGGGGAGGCGCGGGTGACGCCGGCCGGTCAGAGCTTCGCCGAGCGCATCCGCGGCAGCGGTCCGTCGGCACCGCTCGCCTACCTGTTGGAGAACGACGGCAACAACGCACTGCTGCTCGACGCCGTCACGCTGACCGGCGCCGACGGCGACCAGTTCACGCTCGACACGAGCGACTGCACGGCGGCGGCCGGCGCAGGCGGCGTGCTGGCGCCGGGTGCGAGCTGCGCGCTGCAGCTCGCCTTCTCCCCGACGACGAGCGGCGCGAAGCAGGCGACGCTCTCCATCGCACACGACGGCTTCGGCCCGGCCGCGACGGCGAGCGCGAGCGGCGTCGCCGTCGATCCGGCGCCCGACCCCGATCCGAGACCGGAACCGAGACCCGACCCCGAACCGAGACTCGATCCGACGACAGACCCGCCGGCGTCGCTGCCCGCTCCGACCCCGATCGCCCCGCAGCCGCAACCGCCTGTGGCGCCGCAGCCGCAGCCGGCCGCGCCGAGAGCGCCGGCCCTCCCGCGGATCGCCGGCCTCGCGGTCACGCCGCGCTGCGCGCTGCCGCTCGGGAGCAGACTGCCGCGGCTGGTCGCGCGCTTCCGCCTCGCCGCGGACGCGCGCGTCACCTACCGGATCCAGACGCGCCCGCTCGCAAGACCGTGGCGGCGCTGCCCGCGGCCGTCGGCTGCCGGGACGCGCCCGCCGGCGCGCAGCTGGCGGACGCTGAGCAGCGTCGAGCGCACGACGCGCGCCGGGCTGACGACGGTCTCCGTCGAGCGCGGCGCGAAGGCGAACGCGGCCGCGACCGGGGCGCTCGTGCTGCGCGACCTGGCGCCCGGCTCCTACCGGCTCGTGATCACCGCCCGCAACAAGGCCGGGACCACGCGCGCGATCCGCAACTTCGTCGTGCTCGCGCCGCCGGCCGCGGGCGCGCCTCAGCCGACCGCGGTCAGGTAGCCGTCGATGTAGGCGTCGGCGCCTATGCGGCCGTTGACGAAGTTGAGGTAGAGCGGACCGCCGGGCCGGCCGGCCGGCACGCCCGGCCGGTCGAGCGTCCGCAGGCGGGTCGGGTTGGCCAGCGTCCACGCCGACTCGACGGAGAGGTTGGCGGAATTGCTGGCCGGCAGCGTCCCGTCGAGGAAGCCGATCGGCGGGAAGTTGCGGAAGCCGATGATGCGTGCCGGCGCGCGCGTGGTCACCCACGAGAACTGCGCGTAGAGGCCCGGGAAGTCGGTGAAGTAGACGGCCCAGCCGACCGGCGCGTACGGCGTCTTGCCGACGCACGGCGGGACCATGCCCTGCGATGCGCCGAAGCCCGCGCAGACGGAGGCGTCGAAGTGCATGTGGAAGCGGCAGAGGCCGTCGTTGCCGAGCCGCGGGCAGTCGGGCGCGCCCGGATCGGCGACGCCGGCGTTCTTGCCAGGGCCGCCGGAGAGGAAGTTTCTGCCGGGGCCGCCGTCGAGCGTGTCGTCGCCGAGCGCGGCCCACAGCCCGTCGTCGCCCGGTCCGCCGAAGAGGCGGTCGGCGCCGCCCTCGCCGTAGAGGCGGTCGTCGCCCGCGCCGCCGGTCAGCTGATCGTCGCCGGTCTCGCCCTGCAGCACGTCGTCGCCGGCGCCGCCGGTCAGGCGGTCGTCGCCCGCGCTGCCGTAGATCTCGTCGTCGCCGGGGCCGCCATCGACGCGGTCGTCGCCGCCGCCGGCGTAGATCTCGTCGTCACCGCCGAGGCCCGAGATGACGTCGGCGCCGCCGAGGCCGCAGATCACGTCGGCCTTCGGCGTTCCGCGCAGCGTGTCGGCAGCGGCGGTTCCGCTGATCGTGCAGCGCGGCAGTCTCTGCGTGACGTCTGCCGACGCCGCGGCCGGCGCGAGCAGGAGGACGGCGACCGCCGTCGTGAGGAGGGGGAGCAGCGAACGGCGCATACGGCGTCCTTTCCGCAGGGTTCGAGGACGCCGTACTTTACCGTACGGTGTTCTAAATCGGCGAGGGCGGCCGCTGCGGCGGCCGGCACCGGAACCTCAGGCGGCGGGCAGGTCGTCCGGCTGCCGGAACGAGCCGTAGCGGCCGCGGAAGAAGACGAGCGGCTCGAGATCGGCGGCCGAGGTCGCCTCGATCGCGAGCACCTGCGCGACGACGATCGTGTGGTCGCCCGCCTCGTGCTCGTCGTGCAGGCGGCACTCGATCCAGGCGACCGCGTCGGCGGGCGCGGGACCGGTCGACCGCTCCTGCAGCTCCAGCCCGGCGAAGCGGTCGGCCTCCTTGGAGGCGAAGCGCCGCGTCAGCTCCTCGTGGTGCCCAGCCATCACGCTGACGCAGAACGTCTCGGCCGCGCGGATCTTCGGCCACGTCGCCGACGTCTTCGCGGGGCAGAAGAGGATCAGCGGCGGATCGAGCGAGACCGACGTGACGGAGTTGGCCGCCATCCCGACCGGGCCGTCGCTGCCGTGCGCGGCGATCACCGTGACGCCGGTCGGCAGGTGGGCGAGCACGTTGCGGAAGTGCCCGGGGTCGATCGCGACGACCTCGCGCGCGGGCGTGCGGGCGTCAGCCGTCATCGCTGCGCCTCGCTGCGGGACCCCAGCCCCAGCCGGCTCCGCGGCGGCAGGTTGTCCTGCGCCCATCTGTCGATCAGCGCGTCGCGCTCGTCCATCAGCGTCATCGGGAGGAACAGCCCGCGCGTCGGCACCGACGCGCCCAGCTCGACGAGCACGGGGCGCAGCGCGGTGTCGACCGCCATCGTGTGCGCCTCGGAGCCGCCCGTCATCACCGGGACCGCGGTCACGCCCGCCAGCCCGTTGCTCGGGTAGCGGTCGAGGAACGCCTTCAGCAGGCCCGTGTACGCGGCCTTGTAGGTCGGCGAGGCGAAGACGGCGAAGTCGCTCGCGGCGACCGCGTCGTTGAGCGCCGCAAGTCCTTCGTGCGGCCACTTGAAGAGGTCGTCCGCGTGGTCGCACAGGTCGACCGTCGGCTCCACCGTCGCACCGGTGGCGTCGGCGACACGCGCCGCGACGGCCTCGGCGAGCGCGAGCGTGCGCGAACGCGGCTTGGGATTCCCTACGACAACCGACACCTTCACGTTGATCGACCTCCGCTGTCCGGACAAGCTTGCTGGAGTCGTCCCCGTTGGTGAGACGACGATCGGACCACGGTGTTTTGTCGCAGCACGCCGACGGCGTCTTATGCCGTCGCGTCCGGATGATGCCTCATCGATCGAATGGTCGCAAGGCGGCTGGCGTGCCTGCCGCCGGCGGCCTTCGCGACGCGTCGCTCGTCGTCAGCTCGGCAGCGAAGCGGCGAACCGCTGCAGCCCCTCGGGATCGCGCCACGGCGGCCCGTGGCCGAAGGTCACGACGGCGGGGCGCAGCTCGGCGAGGCGGCGGATCTGCTCGCGGTTGAGCGCGGGGTCGAGCGTGAAGATGGCCGGCGGCTCGTGGAGGCAGGGGCGGCCGGTGACGGGGTGCTGCCCGAACAGCACGTCGGCCGCCAGCAGCGTGCGGTCGGACTCGCGCCAGAGCGAGATCAGGCCGGGCGAATGACCGGGCGTCTCGAGCACGACGAAGGAGCCGACGCGGTCGCCCTCGTGCAGGCGCCGCGCGACCGGGGTGGCGCCACCGGCCCACGTGCGCAGCTGCAGCCGCGTGATCGGGTTGACCGGCGCGCGGTCGCGCAGCTGCCCGCTCGCGATCGCGTCGGCGTCGCGGTGGCCGACGAGCACCGGCAGGCCCAGCTCGCGCGCGAGCGCGGCGCTCGCGCCCTGATGGTCGGCGTGCGCGTGGGTGATGAGGTGGCCGGCGAGCTGCTGGTCGCTGACCTGGCGCACGATCCGCCGCGCGGCCCAGCGGGTGCCGGCATCGACGACGTGACCGTCGGCGAGGTAGACGTTGACGGCATGGCGGGGCGTGCCGCGGAGCAGGTGGAGTCCTTCGGCGATCTGTTCCATACAGGGATGTACGGTACACGATGCCAAACACCCCTGTATGGTGATTCTCGATGACGCCCGACCGCCTCGATCGCGACGCCTGGGTCCGCGCCGGCCTCGCGGCGCTGGAGCAGGGCGGCGTGGCGGCGGTCAGCGCCGCCGCGATCGCGAAGTCGCTCGGCGTCACGCGCGGGAGCTTCTACTGGCACTTCTCCAGTCGCGACGAGCTGCTGGAGGCGACGCTCGAACGCTGGGAGCGCGACCACTCCGACGCCGTCCTCGACGCGCTCGCGGCGGTCCCAGACCCGCGCGAACGGCTGCGGCTGCTGATCGACGCGGCGACCTCGAAGCCGCCGTCTCTCTTCATCCGCCTGCTCGAGGCGCAGGCGAGCGAGCCGGCCGTCGCCGCCGTGCTGAACCGCTCGCGCGGCCGGCGCGTCGCGTTCCTGGCCGCGGCCTATCGCGACGCCGGCGTGGCGCCCGCGGCGGCGCGCCGGCGCGCGCTCGCGGCCTATGCCGCCTACGTCGGGCTCGCCCAGCTCGTGACGGCCGATGAGACGCTGCTGGCAGGCCGCGAGCGCCGCGCCTTCGCGCGCGAGCTGAGCGCGCTGCTGCTGCCGGAGTGAGGCGCCCGGCCGGGCCGGGCGACTCGCGCGGCTACCGAGCGCCGGCCGGCGGGAGTGGACCGACTTCGCGCAGCAGCCGGTAGCGGGGAGCGCCGGTCATCCGCGGCTCCGCATGGCCCGAGAGGCCGTCGAGCGCACGCTGGATCGCGGCCTGCCGCTGCTCGCGGTCGTCGGTCTCGTCGAAGCGCAGGTAGTCGGCCTCGCTCGCCCACGAGACGACGTTGTAGACGCGGGTGCCGTCGGTGCTGGCGAAGAAGCGTGCCGAGCGATAACCGGGGTGGCTGCGGACGCGCTGCTCTTGGATCTCGGCAAAGGCCTCGATCAGCTCGCGCTGCGTCTGCGGACCGTCGACGGTGTAGTCGATGAACGAGTAGAAGCCGGTGTCGGCAGCGGGGGTCAAGGCGTCTCCTGTCGTCGCTGATCTCGCCGAACGCCGTTCGGCCCGCGCCGATCATGAAGGTTCAACCCTGCTTGAAGTCAAGCGGCCCCGGCTTCCGCGGCGGGGCCGCGCGCCGAGCGCGCGGCCCGATCGGCGCCTAACCCTGCCGGACCAGCTGCTGCAGCGCCCAGGCGTTCCCGTCGGGATCGCTGAAGAAGACGAACCGGCCCCACGGAAACTCCTGCACGTCGCTGGCCTCCACCCCGCGCTCGACCAGCTCGGCACGGGCGGCGTCGGCGTCGGCGACGACGATCTGCATCCCTCTGACCGAGCCGGGGGCGGCGTCGGTCAGCCCGTTGCCGACGGCGATCGAGCAGGCCGAGCCGGGCGGCGTCAGCTGCACGAAGCGGATCTCGTCGCTGACCGCGTGGTCGTGGTCGGCGTTGAAGCCGATCCGCACGTAGAACTCCTTCGCGCGGTCGACGTCGCTGACGGGGAGCGTGATGAGCTCGAGCTTCCAATCCATGGGTCTGCGTCCTCTCTCCGATGCGGTGTCGACGACAGTCTCTCGGTGATTCAGGTCAAGTACGGTCCTGAATGAGCACGGTTCGCAGCCGGCGCTGTCAGACTGGCGCGTCCGTGACACCGAGCTGCACCGGCGCTCCAGCGAAGCGTCCGTGTTCGCTTGCCGGTACAGAAACTGACGTTCTTCGGTTTGTCGTACTGCTCCAGCTAGCAGTTTGACAACCAAAAACTCAACGTTCTATGGTTCGGCGCGCTCGGTGCGAACGCTGGCGTTCGCACGAGGGCACGGACCGAGGAGAGGCATGAGGAAGAGCAACGCCAACCGGGGACGTCGCGGCAGGCTCGCGACGGCGCTCGCGGCGACCGCCTGTGCAGGGACGCTCGCATCCGGGTTGCCGGCGGCCGCCGGCGCCGAGGGGCTGCCGAACGGTCGCGCCTACGAGATGGTCACGCCGATCGAGAAGGGCGGCTTCGACATCACGGCGTGGACGTTCGGCGGCTGGATGGTCGGAGGGTCCGACGGAGAGCGGATCGACTACGGGCTCTACGGCGGCATCGAGGGTGGCAGCTCCTCGACGCTCGGCACCGCCCTGCTGCAGGCGAAGCGGACCCCGGCCGGTTGGACGAGCAGCGGCGTGCTGCCGAGACTCCAGCCCGGCGTGCCGTACCTCGTCGGCTTCGGGCAGGGCAGCGTGATCGCCGAGACCCCGGACCTCCGGACCGTCGTCGGCTCCTCCACCCAGCCCGAGCGGCCCGGCGCGATCGCCGGCAAGCACAACCTCTTCGCACGCGATCTCGACGGCGGCTTCTCGCTGCTGGCCCCGGGGTCGGTGCCCTACTCCAGCTTTGACACGCCCGACGTCCCCGGCCTCTCCGACGACGGGCGGCACATCGCGTTCGAGTCCGACCTCCAGCTGACGCCGGACGCGCAGGCCGGGGTCATCAACCTCTACGAGTCGGTCGACGGCGTCGTGCGGCTCGCCGGGATCCTCCCCGACGGAAGCGTTCCCGCCGCCGGGACGAGCGGCGCGGGACGCGCGTTCCAGCGGCCCGTGTCGGCCGACGGGTCGCGCATCTTCTTCCTCGACCGCGGGACGGGCGAGCTGTACGTCCGCATCGACGGGCAGCAGACGATCCGCGTCTCCAGACCGTACGAGAACAGCGAGGTCGACAGAGGGGTTGCGGGGAGAGCGTCGACCGTCTACGCGACGCCGGACGGCAGCAAGGTCGCGTTCATCAGCAGCGGCAGACTGACCCCGGGCGCACCCGCCAACGACGCGTACCTGTTCGACGTCGAGACGCAGAGACTGACCAACCTCACGGCGACGGCCGGGCACGCGGCGGCGATCACCGCGGTCGTCGGCCTCTCCGACGACGGCGAGACCGTCTACCTCAACGCGCTGCAGCTGACCAACAGCGCGCCCGTCGCGCCGACGGGCCGGTCGCTGTACGTCTGGCGCGCGGGGACGGTCAGGTGGATCAGCTCGGTGAGAACCGCCCAGTCGGAGAGACCGGAGAGAATGAGCTCGTTCGTGAGCCCCGGCGGCCGGCTCGTCTTCCACACCCCCGCCACGCTGCCCGGCTACCCGATGACGGGCGCGAACATCAACGCGTCGAGATGGCGCGTCTTCCTCTACGACCCCGCCGGGGCGGGCCAGGTCAGATGCCTGAGCTGCCTGCCCGACGGCAGAGCGGACCTCGTCGACTCCAGCGCCGGATCGATCAACGAGGGGATCGCGAAGATCTACCCCAACCGGCGGATGCAGGGGATCTCCGACGACGGCAGACGTGTCTGGTTCGAGACGATCTCGGCGCTCGTGCCCGAGGACCAGAACGGCAGACTCGACGTGTACCAGTGGGAGGAGGGCGAGCTGTCGCTGATCTCCACCGGCAGATCGCCGGCCGACTCCTATCTCGGCGATGCGAGCGACAGCGGCGACGACGTCTTCTTCTACACGCGCGAGCAGCTCGTGCCGGAGGACACCGACACGCTGCTCGACGTCTACGACGCCCGCGTCGGCGGCGGCCTGCCGTCGCGCGTGCCGCCGCAGAGAGATCGCACCTGCCCGGCCGCCGGCTGCCAGGGCGATCCGGCGCCGCGGCCCGTCGACAGAGAGGCCGGAAGCGTCACCGACCCGAGCGACGGCAACGCCGCCGATCCGATCGCGCCGGCCGATCCGGTGCCGTTCGAGCTGATCGTCGCGAAGGCCGACAGAGAGGCGCGAGCGCGCCTCGGCAAGCGCGGCACGCTCGCGCTGCGCGTCGACGCCAACCGCGCCACGAAGATCGCCGCGACACTGCGCGTGCGCAGCGGCGGCCGCTGGGTCGCGGCGGGCTCGAAGACGGTCACGCTGAGACGGGCCGGCAGCACGACCGTGCGCCTGACGCTGAGCAAGCGGGCGCGCGGCCAGCTGACACGCGCGCGCCGGCTGACGGTGCGCGTCGAGGTGCGCGCCGGCGGCCTGGTCAGACAGCAGCAGCTGACGGTCGCGGCGCCGCGTCGCGCGAAGGGCACGTCCAATGGCTGATCGACAGGGAGGGATGCGCGTGACGCGCAGCTGGAACGCCGCGGCAGCGGCTCGCCGGGCAGCCGGCGCCTGCGGCGCCGTGCTGGCGCTGGGGCTCGCCACGGCCGCGCCGGCGTCGGCGGCCGACCTGCCGGTCTGGGAGCCCAGCGTCAACGCCGTGCCGACCCACCTGAGACCGGGCAGCAGCGGCCAGCTGCGTGTCGCGGCGAACAACGTCGGCACCGGCCCGTTCGACGGGACGGCGATCAGATTCGACGTGACGCTGCCGCCGGGGGTGACCTGGAGAGCGGGCAGCGACGCCACGTGCAGCGCCACCGCCGACGGCGTCAGCTGCGCCGAGACGAACTTCATGGGCGCCGCGAGCGTGTTCTGGAAGGCGTTGCAGGTCGACGTCGACCCGACGGCGCCGGTCGGCGACGCGCCGGTGAGGGTCACCGTCTCCGGCGGCGGCGCGGCCGCGACCGCGACGATCGACGGGCGGCTGCGGATCGATCCCGTGCCGGCCGGCTTCGGGCTCGACACCTTCTCCGCGCGCGTCCTCAACGAGCAGGGCGAGGAGGAGACCCGCGCCGGCGCGCAGCGGTGGATCGCGGTGACCGACTTCGCCTTCAACACGGAGCTGAACGACCTCGGACGGGTCTCGACCGACGCGGTCGAGAACATCGACGTCGCGCTGCCCGCGGGCTTCGCCGGCAAGGCGGCGGCGATCCCGATCTGCTCGTCCGACGAGTATGCGGAAGGCCCCGGCGGCGCGCTGACCGGCTGCCCGGCGAACACGCAGGTCGGGCTCGCGACGGTCACCATCAACGTCGGCGGGACCGTCGTCTCCAACGAGGCGCCGGTCTTCAACCTCGCGCCGCCGAGAGGGTCGGCGGCGATGTTCGGCTGGATCACGATGCAGACGCCGGTGCGCGTGCTGATCAAGGTCCGCACCGACGGCGACTACGGCCTGACGGCCCAGCTGCGGTCGGTCAGCTCCAGCGTCTCGGTGCTCTCCAGCCGCCTCGCGCTGTGGGGCGACCCGGGCGACCCGCGTCACTTCGAGCGGCGCCCGGCCGGCCCGCTGCTGCCGTCGGTCCGCTATCTCTCCAACCCGTTCGACTGCTCGGCCGGGCCGCTGACGACGAGCGTGACGGCCAGCTCCTGGCAGGAGCCGTCGAGATCGGATCGGCTGGAGGATCAGGCGCCGGCGCTGACCGGCTGTGACCTGCTCGACTTCAGACCGAGCATCGCGGTGACGCCGGAGACGACGAAGGCGGACAGCTCGACCGGGCTGTCGGTCGACCTCGACATCGCGCAGGGCCCGGACACCGGCGCGCCGATGACGCCGCCGCTGAAGGACGCCGTCGTGACGCTGCCGCAGGGCGTCTCGATCAACCCGAGCGTCGCGAGCGGCCTGGAGGCATGCACCGACGAGCGCTTCGGGCTGAAGTCGGCGGCCGCCGAGGACTGCCCGGCCGCGTCGCGGATCGGCGCCCTGACGATCGAGTCGCCGCTGATCGCGGAGCCGCTGGTCGGCGACGTCTACACCGGCACGCAGCTCTCCGGCGACCCGCTCTCGGGCCGCATGTTCCGCATCCTGATGCAGGCGGAGGGCGGCGGCGTGACGGTGAAGCTGGAGGGCGCCGTCAGAGCCGACCCGCTCACGGGCCAGCTGACAACGAGCTTCCTCGACAACCCGCAGCTGCCGTTCGAGCACCTGAGACTGACGTTCAAGGGCGGCGAGCGCGGGCTGCTGGCGACGCCGGCGCAGTGCGGCCTGGCGACGACGAAGGCGGCGCTGTCCGCCTGGAGCGGCCAGGAGACGAAGCGGTACGACACCTTCGAGGTGAGCGTCGACGGCGCGGGTGCCCCGTGCCCGGCGGGGCTGCCGTTCGCGCCGGCCTTCAGCGCCGGCACGACGAACCCGCTCGCGGGGGCGCTGTCGCCGTTCACGCTGTCGCTGGCGCGTGAGGACGGCACGCAGGCGCTGTCGACGCTGAACGTCGAGCTGCCGCCGGGCCTGCTCGGCTACATCTCGCGCGTGCCGCGCTGCGGCGCGGCCGCCGCGGCCGCCGGGAGCTGCGGCGAGGAGTCGCGCGTCGGCTCCGTGCGGGTCGAGTCGGGCGTGGGCGCCAACCCGTTCGCGCTGCCCGGCCGCGTCTACATCACCGATGGCTACAAGGGCGGTCCGTACGGCCTGGCGATCGTGGTGCCGGCGAAGGCCGGCCCGTTCGACCTCGGCACCGTCGTGGTGCGGGCGGCGATCCACGTCGACAAGGCGATGGCGGCGCTGACGGTCGTCTCCGATCCCTTCCCGCAGGTGGTGAAGGGCGTGCCGCTGCGGATGCGCAGCGTCGCGCTGGCGATCGACCGCAACGGGTTCATGTTCAACCCGACCTCATGCGCGCCGTCGCAGGTGCGCGGCATCGTCGGCGGCGCCGGCGGGGCCAACGCGACCGTCGCCAAGCGCTTCCAGGTGCGCGGCTGCAAGGCGCTGCCGTTCGCGCCGAAGCTGACGCTGAAGGTCGGCGGCAAGGGCAAGACGGCGGCCAAGCGCCGCACCCCGTTGACGGCCGTCGTCTCGCAGACGCCCGGTCAGGCGGCGATGAAGCGCGTGCGCGTGCTGCTGCCGCTGTCGATCGCGGCGAGCCTCGAGCCGTTGCAGAACGGCTGTCCGCTGGCGGTCTTCGAGGCCGGCGGCTGCGCCGAGTCGACGAAGATCGGATCGGCGTCGGCCACGACACCGGTGCTGCCGGGCGCCCTGAGCGGCGGTGCGTGGTTCGTCAGATACCCCGGCGAGAGACTGCCGCGGATCGTCGTGCAGCTGCGCGGCGAGGTCGCGATCGACCTGGTCGCGAAGGTGAGAGTGACGAGACAGCTCCGGCTCGAGACGACCTTCGACACGGTGCCCGACGTGCCGATCTCGCAGTTCAAGCTCGCGCTGCGCGGCGACAGAAACGCGCCGCTCACGATCGTCAAGGACCTCTGCGCCCGCAGACAGTACGCGGGCATCGGGTTCACGGCCCACAACGGCCGCGGCGTCAACCGCAACCTGCGGCTCGCGGTCGCCGGCTGCAAGCAGCAGCCGAGAGCGGCGAAGAGAGCGGCGAAGAAGAAGCTTCGCTAGGGACGTTCCGGGAGCGTCTGGTCGAGGGTCCAGGGGAAGCCTGGGCCCTCGGCTGGGGGCGTCCTACCGCTCGTGCCGCGACGCGCGTGGGAGCGCGATGCGAACAGGCCGGTGGCTGACGAGCGTCACGCTCATCAGCGCGTCGGCCCCGAACTCGCCCTCGACTCTGCGCAGGAGCCCGTCGTTCCGCTGGACCCAGTATCTCGTCGCACCGTAGTCGTAGACGTCGACGGGGATCCCGTCGAGTGTCCCGCTGCCCGCGAAGCTGGCGTTCTGGTCCTTGATGTTGGTCGTGTTGTCGATCGTCTCGGCCGACAGCAGGTTGAGGAAGCTGATCCCGGCGTGGACGGGATCGCCGTCGGGGTCGGGCGCCTTCGCGACGTAACGCGTCGAGCCGGGCTGCGCCTGCGCGAGCACCGCTCTGCGCGTCCAGGCGTAGCGCCGTGCCTGCCCGGAGGGATCGCGGAGGACGGCCGTGCCGCGCCCGCTTCTGAAGTCGACGCGACCGCGCATCGCGACCGTCGTGCCATGGATCGGCAGCTCGCCGGTGAAGCGCGCCCCGCCGCGCTGCCAGTTCTGCTGCAGCAGACGCGCGAGCACCAGCGCCTGCTCGTCGGTGACGGGTCTGCCGCGGTCGGCCGCGGCGGTCGTCGCGGCCGCGACGGCGGACGGCGCGTCGTCGGAGCCGCCGCAGCCGGTCGCGAAGGCGACCGCGACGAGCAGCGCGACCGCCGTCGCACGCGCGCTCATCGCGCCGTCTCCGGGCGTCCGTCGGCCGGCTGCGCCGGAGCGGTCCGCGCACGCGGCATGGTCGGCTGCCGCGGCGGTGCCGGAACGCGGCGGTAGTCGACCTGGGGCGGCGATCTGAGCGGGGGGACGCGGCCTGCTGAGACCGTCACCGAGTCGCCGCAGCTGGTCGTCCGCTCGAGTCGGGCCGGCGAGCTGGAGCGCGGCCGGTTGCCGGCGAAGCAGTTTCCGCCGGAGGCTCCGGCGGTCTGCAGCACGATGTCGACGCGATTGCCCGCGAGCCGGTTGCGTTCGACACGGTTCCCCTCGGCGGTGTAGGTCTCGTTGTCGACCACGGCGATGCCGACGCTGTCGTGGTCGCTGACGCGGTTGTCGCGAATGACGTTCTCGCGCCCTCCGTTGATGACGATGCCGGCGCCGAAGCCCTCTGATCCGCGCGGCGCGTCGGCCGCCTGGTTGTCGGTGACCTCGTTGCGTTCGATCGTCATGCCGACCTGCGGAGCCGAGCGCTCCTTGGTGAGGGAGTTGACCTGGATCCCGACGCGGTTGCGGCGGGTGACGTTGTCGCGCACGACGACGTCGCCGCCGGCGTTGGTGAACTCCAGCCCGACGTGGTTGAGCTCCGTCGTGCTGTCGGTCACGAGCGCGTTGCACGGCTTGCAGCGGCCGATGTAGATGCCGCTGTCGGGGTGGCCCGAGGCGTAGACGTTGTCGAAGCGGCCGTGCTGGACGCCGAAGGCGTAGACGCCGTAGAGGCCGTTGTCGTAGGCGGTCAGGTAGGAGCCGCGCCACCCTTGCGTGTAACGGCCCTGCGCCGCGTAGGCGCCGTCGGTGAACCAGACGACCCCGTTGACGGCGTAGCGGCGCACCGTGAGGTTCTCGACCGCGACGCCGGGGGCGGAGATCCTGATGCCGTCGGAGCGCCGGTCCTCGCCGTCGAGCACGACGCGGTTGCGGTCGAGGCCGCGGATCACGATCCCGGGGTGCTCGTCGGTCACCTCGACCGCCTCTCGGTAGACGCCTGGCGCGACCAGGACGAGGTCGCCGGGCCGGCTGGCGTCGACGGCGCGCTGGATCGTCGGGTAGCTCGACGGCACCTCCAGCACCCGGCCGCTCGCCGCCGTCGTGTCGGCTGTGCGCGTCGGTGCGGTCGCGGTGGCGGTCGTCTCCGCGTGTCCGCCGTCGTCACCGCCGCAGCCGACGACCGCCAGCACGATCGCGAGTACGGCGAGTGTGGTGCCGCGGCGCACCGCGACCGCGTGCGAACGGACTCTTCCCTTCAACGAAACAGCTCCTCTCCAAGGTGCTCGCCCGGCGCCGGCGCCAGCGGAACCGCGTAGACGCCGCCGCCCGTGTGGACGAGGTAGCGGTGCAGCTCGTCGTGGCGCTCCATCCGCGTCAGCATCGACCCGACCTGGCGGGCAGGGTCGGCGACGAAGCAGAGGAACGCCATCCCGGCATCCGGCTCACCGTCGGCGGTCGCGCCGTCGTCGTAGTTGTAGGCGCGGCGCAGCATCCGCACGCCGTCGTTGGCGTCGGGATGCGCGAGCCGCACGTGCGACCGCGGCGGCGCGGAGCGCAGCGCCAGCGGGGCCCGCTCGTCCCCGCCGTCGAGTGCGCCGCCGCCGGCCTTGCGGCGTCCGACCGCGTGCTCCTGTACGTCCAGCGAGCTGCGGTCCCACGCCTGCATCCGCATGCGGATGCGGCGGTAGACGAGGTAGGTGCCGCCGGTCAGGGGTCCGCTCGCCACCCAGACATGGCGTGCCAGCGCGGCGTCGTCGTCCGCGCCAGGGTTGACCGTCCCGTCCTTGAAGCCGAACAGGTTTCGCGGCGTCTCGCCGGAGCCGGCTCGCGACAGGAAGCCGTGCTGCGTCCACCGTCGCCGCGCGATCCCGAGCGCCGCGTTCGTCAGCTGATGGACCGCGTGGAAGACGACCTGCCGGTCGTCGCCGCGGACCTGCACCAGCAGGTCGCCGCCGCTGCGACGCGGGTCGAGGCGGTCGTCGCCCGGGAGGGCGTCGGGAGCGAGGCCGGCCGGGCGCCGCGCGCCGAGCCCGTAGCGGCCGTCGAAGAGGCTGGTCCCGAAGCCGACGGTGACGGTCAGCCGGCCCAGTGCGAGGCCGGTGCGCTCGCCGGTGTCGTGCGCGACGGGGTCCGCGCCGCAGAGCGCGACGACCAGCTCCGTCCAGCTGCGCAGCAGGCGCGGCAGGTCAGCGCGGTCGGGCGTGTGAAGGTCGAAGGCGGCAAGCGTCAGGTGGTCCTGCGGCGGCGGCACGATCCCTGCCTGGCGAGGCCCGTCGAACGGCCGGACCGCCTGCGGGGCAGCGCTCTCAGCAGCATCCGCCAGCCGCATCGCGGCGCCGCCCGCGACCGCGCCGATCGCGACGCCCGCCAGCGCCTCCCGCCGACTCAGCCGAGGCGCGCGCACGAGGGCCCTCCCGCCGTCGTGGGGTGGCGTTGCACGAGCGCGATCAGCTGTGCCCGCGAGCGGACGCCGCACTTCACCAGCACGCGCGTCATGTGCGACTTGACCGTCGCCTCGGAGATCCCGAGCGCCTGTGCGATCTCGGCGTTGCTGGCGCCCGCCGTCGAGAGGCGCGCGACCTCCCACTCCCGCGGCGTCAACCCCGCCGGCACGAACCCCGCCGGCGCCGGCGCACGCGTGACCGCGCGACGCAGCAGCGGTGCCGCGGCCGCCTCGACCAACGGCTGCATCGCGCGCACGTCGGCGACCGCACGGCCCTCGCCCCGATCGGAGCGCCGCGCCCGCACGACCCACACGAGCCCGGCAGCGCGCCCGTGCAGGCGCACCACCAGCACGAGCGGCGAAGACCATCGGGCGGCCGCGGCCAGCGCGTCGACACGGTCTGGATGTGGATGGGTCGCGGCGGCCGCGACGACGTCCCAGTTCGCGCCCTCGCCGATCACGCGGCGGACGAACGCCGGCGTCAAGAGCGCTGCGTGGAGCGCGCGCGACCGCTCGGCGGACCGCCGGTCGCCGGTCGCCTCGGCGAGCGCCGTCGCACCGTCGATGACGTTCCCCCGCCCGGAGAGCACGGCGTAGCCACCCGCGCTGCCGTCGAAGCGGCTGCGTGACCACCGCAGCAGCGCGCCCAGCAGCCGCCCCGCCGCCTCCTCGTCATCCGCGGCCGCCGCCGCCGGCTCGGAGGCGGGCGCGAGACGCCGCATCACGTCGCGGCGGGTCCGCGCCCCGAGCTTCATCAGGATCGCGCGCGTGTGCGACTTCACCGTCTCGAGCCCGATGCGCAGGGCACGGGCGATCTCGGCGTTCGTCGCGCCGCGGGCGATCAGCCGCGCGACCTCCCGCTCGCGGCTGGTGAGCGTCGCCATGAGCAGGTCCTCACCCGGCGCGTCGCCGACCGCCTCGAGATAGGCGTGCTCGACGAGCGGTTGGAGCGCCGCCAACGTCTCCAGCTGCTGGGGCGTCCAGCGCCGGCTGCGGAGCCGGCGCCACAGCGTGACGCCGGCGACCACCCGGTCGCCGGCGCGCACCAGCAGCCGCGCGTCGTTGACGACGCCGATGCGGCGGTACGTCGCCTCCACCCGCGGTCTTCGGAGGACCGCGACCTCGATCCCGCCGACGTCGGCGAAGGTGGCGACCGCGCTTCGTACCGTCGACAGCGCCCGCGGCGCGAGCGGGTCGATCTCGCGCAGCGCCTGCTTCCAGCTCGCGACCGTCGCGACCGCGGCCCGCGGCGATCCCTCCCGGTGCACGATCGAGCGGCGCACCTCATCAGCCGAGTCGACGGTGAAGAAGGTGGCCGCGTCCGGATGCAGCTGACGCGCGACGGCCTCGAGCACGATGACGGAGAGCGCGCCGGCCGCGTCCGTCAGCCGCGCATCGGCCGCGTGCGAGACCTGCGGCGACCCGTCGCCGCGCCCGCTTCGCGAACCCCCGTCCCGCCGCACCACGACGCCGCCAGGCACGCCGCTCGCTCCCATTCGCGCTCCGCATCGTCGGTCACCTCGAGCCCGTCCTCAACGACGCCGCAGCTCCCTGCCCAGGGCCGGCGCGGAAGACTCGCCCGCTGCGCGACACCGTACCCAGCACTCGCGCGCCCGGACCGCCGTGGCCCCGAATTCACCGGGGTGAATTCGCCGCCGGTTCGGGAGCCGCCGCCGGTGCGAGCAATCCGGACGCGCGTGCGGCCGCGACCGCTTCCGCGCGCGAGCTGACGCCGAGCCGGCGGTAGATGCGCCGCAGGTGGGAGCCGACGGTGTCCTGCGAGAGATAGAGGGCGGCGGCGATCCCGCTGCGACTGAGGTCGCTCGGGAGCAGCTCGAGCACGCGCCGCTCGGCTCTCGTCAGATCGCTCCCCAGCAGCTCCCCGGCTTCGCGTCTGAGCGCGGCCTCGACGGCGGCGAGCCGCGGCTCCAGGACGCCGACGTCGGGGTAGCGAGCGATGATCGCGCGGGCCGCGGTCGCGGCTTCGCGGGCCCCGGAACGGTCGCGGCGGTCGAGCTCCAGCTCGGCTTGCAGCAGCAGCGTGAAGGCGTCGTACAGCGAGTCTGGGATCTTGCGCGTGAGCCGAGCCGCGCGCGCGAGCGTCGCTTCCGCCTGCTCGCGCCGACCGGCCGCGCGCAGGACGCAGGTGGCCGCCTGATAGACCAACGCGTGCTCGAACGCTGACTCGCCGCCGTTCTCCTCGACCTCCGAGATCGCTGCGCTGGCGCGGGCGAGCGCGCGCTCGGTCAGACCGCTGTCGAGGTCGGCGAGCGCGAGCGTCGCGAGCGCCCACGTGCGCCGGCGCTCGACCATCGCATCGACGTGGGGCTCCAGCACCGCCTGCGCCGCGCGGCTCTCGCCGGCGAACCACAGCAGGACGCCGAGGTTGGCGGCGACCGCCGCACGGACGCTGAGCGGCTGCTCGCGGGTGCGCCCGGACAGCGCTCGTCCGCGCTCGACTGCCTCCCTGACGCGGCCGAAGAACGGCGACAGCAGACAGTGCTCGACGAGCAGTTCGACCCCCGGTGAGGCGTAGTCGGCTCGCAGTTCGCGGAAGCCGGCGTACATCTCGTCCGGAGAGACGCCGTCCAGTCCGCCGGCGAGCAGGTGGAGCGCTCGGCAGTACGGACCGAACTCGCCGCGGTCGGGCGGAATCGCGTCGATCAGCCGTCGCACCGAGAGGTACTGCCGCGTGCGCATGAGCCGCTCCCCGTGCCGATGGACGAGCGCGGCGGCGCGATGCCCGTCGCCGGCTGCGCTCGCATGGACGATCGCCTCCTCGACGCGGCCGCGCTCCTCGTACCACCGCGACGCGCGCAGGTGGAGGGTGGCGATGAGGGCGGGCTCGCGCACGCGCAGCTCGCGCTCCAGCAGCTCGGCGAACAGCTGATGGCACCGCATCCACGTGCCGCCGGGGTCGGCGTCGTCGAGGACGGTCAGGAAGAGGTCGGAGCGGCGGGCTTCGTCGAGCAGCTCGCCGGCGGCGGGATCGTCGAGCACCGCCGCGCACAGCGACTCGTTGAGCCGGCTGAGGATCGAGGTGCGCCGCAGGAAGACGCGCAGAGCCGGGTCGAGCTGGTCGAGGACCTCGTCGACGAGGTATTCGGCGACGTCGCTGCGCGAACGCGAGAACGCTTGCAGGAAGCGGTCGCGGTCGGGCTTGGCCGGCATCGAGGCGCCGACCAGCGCGAGCCCGACGGGCCACCCGGCGATGCGCTCCTCGACGGCCGCGAGCTGGTCTGGGCGCAGCGCGAGCGCGAGCGCGCCGTTGAGCAGCCGCTCGGTCTCCGCCGGCCGGAACGTGAGTGCCTCTCGTCCGATCTCGGCGATCGTGCCTGCCGCACGCCGCCGGGCGAGGCGCAGCGGCGGGGCGCTGCGGCTCGCGACGACGACGCGCACTCGCGGCGGCAGCGAGTCGATCAGCGCGGTCAGCAGGCGCTGGCAGGGCGGCTCGCGCACGAGGTGCCAGTCGTCGAACACGATCGCCAGCCCGTCCGGCGTCGCTGCGTGAGCGAGTGCGTCGAGCAGCAGCGGCAGCACGGTCTCCAACAGATCGGAGCCGCCGCGCAACGCCCGTTCGGCCTCGCTCGCGGCCCCGGGCCGCACTCGCTCCAGCGCCGCCAGCAGATGCGCGACGAGCCGCCGCGGGTCGTCGTCGTGCGCATCGAGCGACAGCCACGCCGTCGGCTGCGGAGCCGTCTCGACCCACTGCGCCAACGCCGTCGTCTTCCCGAACCCGGCTGGGGCGCAGACGACCGTCAGCGGGCGCGAGTCGCCTGCCAGCAGCAGCCGTGTCACGCGGCGGCGCCCGATCGTCTCGCGGTGCACGTGCGGCACCCGCAGCTTGGCTTCGTTGACGAGTGGTGCGCTCAGGTCTCTCACGGGCAGGTGGTCGTGCGTGGTGCAGGGCTCATCTTGGGCCCGTCGCGGCGCCCGTGCGGACGCCCCCCTGCGACTCGCGACAGATGGAGTTTCGGTCGCCTGATCGAACGTCAAAGCTGTGCAACCGGCTTCCTGGTGCGACGTTCGAGGGGCGACGTTGGAGTGGTTGCCCGCCGCCCATGTTGGCGTCGCGCTGCGTTTGGTGGATACCTGGCGCGCATCAACGCATCAACAGTTCTTCACCAAAGGGAGTTCAGGTGCAGCCAGGCACGAACAGCGAACGGCGCGCAGGTGACGGCCGCGACCGGCAACAGGAGGTGGGACATGCGCCCATCTGAGAATCGCCGATCGCGGCCGCGCGCCGCCACCGGCGCGCTGCGGCGCCGTGGACGGCTGACGGTGCTGCCGCTGGCCGCCGCCGCCGCAGTCCTCGCGCTGCCCGCCGCGGCCTCGGCGGCGACGGTCTCCGGCGCGGCGTTCGAGGACTTCAACGACAACGGCGTTCGCAACACGAGCCCGCAGGTCGACAGCGGGGTCGGCGGCCTCACGGTGACGGCCTACGGCCCCGGCGGCGCGGTGCTCGCCAGCGGCAGAACGGCCGCCGACGGCACGTACAGCCTCAACGTCCCAGATCCAGCCGGCCGCGTGCGGGTCGAGTTCACCGACCTGCCGGCCGGCTACCAGCCCGCTCGCCACGGCTCGAGATCCGGGACGACGGTGCAGTTCGCCGACCTCTCCGGCGGCAACGTCAGCGGCCTCGACGTCGGCGTGCTGCAGCCGGCCAACTACTGCCAGGACAACCCGCAGCTGGCGTTGGCCTGCATGCAGTTCGGCGCGCGGGACGGCGACCATGCCGGCGACGCGGCGATCCGGCTGATCTCCGACGGCACGCCGAACAACGTGACGCCGAACCCGGCCGGGCTCGGAACGCAGTTTCCCGCGGCGACCTTCTCCCAGGTGGGCTCCGTCTTCGGCGTCAACCAGCCGACCGGCTCGGACCACCTCTACTCGGCGACGTACACCAAGCGCCATGCCGACTGGGGTCCGGGCGGTCCGGGCGCGATCTACCGCACCGACGTCGACCAGGCCGAGGCCGGCACCCCGAACGCGACGCTGTTCTTCGACGTCAACGACCTGCCGGGCGATCCGGCCGGCACGGCGACGCGCGCGACCGGCGGCTGGATCAACGACTCAGGCGCCTGGGACGCCGTCGGCAACACCGGCCTCGGCAACCTCAGCAGCAGCCTCGACGGCTCGACGCTGTACACGGTCGGGCTCGCCACCCGACAGCTGCTGCGGATCCCCGTTCCGGCCGACGGCAGCTCACCGGCGCCGGGAGCGGTCGACGCCGTCACGATCCCCAGCCCCTGCGTGCCGGCCGGCGACGCGCGCCCGATGGGCACCGCCTTCCACAACGGGCTCGTCTACGTCGGCGGCGTCTGCTCGATGGCGAGCGTCGGCGATCCGCCCAGCGCCGCCAACCTCGGCGACAACCGGATGAGAGTGTACGTCTACACCTTCGATCCGGCGACCGGGACGTTCAGCGCGAGCCCCGTCCTCGACCAGGTGCTCGAGTCCGACCGCCTCTGCATCACGCGGCCGCCGACGAGCAGATTCCCTGAGCCGACCTGCGACACCGGGCCGAGCGCCGACTGGCACCCGTGGACCTCGCAGTCGACGAGAGACGTGATCAGCGGCGCTGGCGTCTATGCGCAGCCGATGCTGTCCGACATCGAGTTCGTCGGCGACGACATGGTGCTCGGCATCCGCGACCGCTCCCCCGACCAGGTCGGCGCCGGCTCGGTCTTCCCGGACGGCACTGGCCTGGAGGGTGGCGCGCAGTCGGGCTACAACCTCCGCACCTGCGCCGCCGGCGGCGGGACGTTCGCGCTCGAGAGCAACGGCGTCTGCGGCGGCCTGACCGGCTCCGGCCCGCAGAACGTCGCCGGCTGGGGGCCGGGCGGCGGCCTCTTCTACTGGGACCAGGACTACAACTTCGATCCGCCCGGCGCCTACAACGGCGCTCATGACTACACCGGCCTCGGCGGCATGCTGCAGATCCCGGGCTACGCGGCCCTGCGGATGTCGGCCCAGGACGTCGCCGACCAGTGCCCTGCCGGGATGGTGACGAACTCGTGTCCGGACTCGGCCGGCCCCAACGCCTCGGCCGGCGTGCTGTACCTCGACAACAGCGACGGCTCGCGCGAGAAGGGCTACAACGTCTACTCGCACGACGGCAGAGTCGGCGCCACGTTCGCCAAGGCCAACGGCCTCGGCGACCTCGAGGCGCTGTGCGACGCGGCGCCGATCGAGATCGGCAACTACGTCTGGATCGATCCCGACAAGGACGGCGTGCAAGATCCCGGCGAGGCGCCGATCGCCGGCGTCACCGTCGAGCTGCTCGACGGCAGCGGCGCAGTGATCGCGACGACGACGACCGACGCCGCCGGCCAGTACTACTTCAACGAGGGCAACGTCACCGACGGCATCCAGCCGAACAGCGACTACACGGTCCGGATCCCGCTCGGCCAGGCCCCGCTTGACGGCTACCAGCCGACCGACGATCACACCGACGCGGCGCTGCGCGACTCCAACGGCGTCAGAGACGGCGCGTTCGTCGTCGACAGACTCAGAACGGGCGCGGCCGGTCACAACGACCACACGCACGACTTCGGCTTCAACCCGCCGTTCAACGTCAGCATCAGGAAGACCGTCTCCGCCCCGCTCGTCAAGCTCGGCGAGACGGTCACCTATACGCTGACGGCGAGAAACGACGGACCGGGCACCGCAGACGACGTCGTCGTGACCGACGACATGCCCGACGGCCTGGCGCTGATCGGCGCCAGCAGCTCGAAGGGCTCCTGCGCGAGCGCGGGCAACGACGTCAGATGCGAGCTGGGCCGGCTGGCCCCGGGCCAGGTCGAGACGATCACCGTCACGGCGAGACCGCTGGTGGCGGGCAGACACGTCAACAACGCGGAGATCACCTCGCCGGGCGACAGAGACCCGAGAGACAACAGAGACGAGAGAGAGATCGAGACGCCGAGACCGAACGTCTCGCTCGTGAAGTCGGTCTCCTCCCCGACGGTCAAGCTCGGCGAATCGGTGACGTACGCGCTGTTCGTCAGAAACCATGGTCCCGGCAGCGCGCGCCAGGTCGTCGTGAGCGATCAGATGCCCCAGCAGCTGATGGTCACCGGCGTCACCACGCCGGTCGGGACGTGCGCGACGGCGGGCAGCGCGATCACCTGCCAGCTCGGCACGCTGGCCGAGGGTCAGCAGGTGACGGTCACGGTCACCGCCAGAGCGGTCAGAACGGGCACGGCGATCAACAACGCCGAGGTCAGATCGCCCGACGACGGAGACCCGAGAGACAACAGAGACAGAAGAGAGGTGAGAATCCAGACCCCGGACGTCTCGATCGTCAAGTCCGTCTCGGCGAGACGGGTGAGACTCGGTCAGTCGGTGACGTACACGCTGCTGGCGAGAAACAACGGCCCCGGCATCGCGGAGCAGGTCGCCGTCACCGACACGCTGCCGAGCCGGCTGAAGCTGACCGGCGCGAGAACGGCGGTCGGCAACTGCACGACCAGAGGCAACCGCCTGCGCTGCTCGCTCGGCACGCTCACAGAGGGCCAGCAGGTGCGGATCACCGTGAGAGCGCGTGCGATCAAGACCGGTCGCGCGATCAACAACGCGGTGATCGGCGCCAGCGAGGACAGCAACCCCAGAAACAACAGAGACAGCGTCCCGGTCGTCATACCGAAGGTCGACCTCGGGCTGACGAAGACCGTCGACCGGCGCGTGCTCCGTGTCGGCCAGACCGCCACGTACACGATCACGGTCACGAACCCGACGAAGGTCGCGCTGCGCAGCGTGCGCACGTGCGACGACCTGCCCAGTGGGCTGGCGTTCGTGAGAGCGTCGCCGAGAGCGCGGCTGATCAGAGGCCAGTACTGCTGGACCGCGAAGGTCCTCAGAGCCGGTCAGAGCACGACGTATCGGATGACCGTCCGGGCGCTCAACACGAGCGGCGGCAGCAAGGTCAACCACGCCGTCGCCAGCGCACCTGACGCGAACGCGAGACGCGCCGAGCGTGCCGTCCAGCTGGTCGCCGGCGGCGTCAAGGCCGGAGGTGTGACCGGCTGAGAACCCGCATCGGCCGCTCGAAAGGGCGCGGTCCCGCTCGTCGGGATCGCGCCCTCGCGCGTCTGCGCGGCACCGATCGGCGGCAGGGATGGATCGGGAGACCTGACACGTGGCGAGACAGGCAGCAGGCAGGCGGCGTCCGTCACGACGGGTGCTGCGGCAGCGGCGGATCGTGTTGGTCGCCGGCTGCGTGATCGTCGGCGCGGCGGTGACCGGCGGCGTTGCGCTGTGGGGTGGTGACGACACGCGGGCGCAACGGGTCGCGCTCGTGCAGCGGTACGTCACGGCCTGGGGACGCGGCGACTACGCGACGATGCATCGGCTGTTGACGCCGCCGGTGCGGCGGCGCGTGTCGTTGCGCGAGTTCGCGGCGACCCATCGTGCGCAGCTGGCGACGGCGACCGCGAAGGCCGGTCCGCGGGTGGAGGACGGTGAGCCGCGGGTCGACGGCGAGCTGGTGAGCGTGCGGCTGGAGCTGCAGACGGTCGCGTTCGGGACGGTCCGCGCGGCGGTGACGTTGCCGATCTCGCTCGAGGACGGGAATGAGGGAGTTCGGTGGCGCGAGCGGCTCGCCTTCCCCGGGTTGCGCAGGGGCGAGCGCCTGCGGGCGGAGACGCGGCTGCCGACCCGCGCGACGGTGCTGACGGCCGATGGCGGGGTGCTGGCGGCGGGCACCGAACGGCGGCCCGATCCGGCGCTGGCGGACGTCGCCTCCGAGACGGTCGGGGCGCTCGGCGCAATGGACGACGGGCGCGCGGCAGAGCTCCTCGGGCGCGGTGTGCCGGTGGATGCCGAGGTCGGCGCGAGCGGTCTGGAGCGCGCGCTCGACGATCGCCTGACCGGCACGCCCGGAGGCCGTCTGCTCGGCGGCTCGCGGGTGCTCGCGACGAGGGCGCCGCGGGCGGCGGCGCCGGTGCGGACGACGATCGTCCCGTCGGTGGTGCGGGCGGCCGTGTCGGCGCTGGGCGATCGTGACGGTGGAGCCGTCGCGCTCGATCCGCGCAACGGCGCGCTCCTCGGTTACGCGGGCGTGCCGTTCTCGGGGCTCCGAGCACCGGGTTCGACGTTCAAGGTGATCACGCTCGCGGCGGCGCTGGAGGCGGGGGTGACGAGCGCCGACGCGGCGTTCCCGTACGAGACCGCGGCGCTGCTCGACGGCGCGCCGTTGCAGAACGCCCACGGAGAGCTGTGCGGCGGGAGTCTGATCGAGAGCTTCGCGCACTCCTGCAACTCCGTCTTCGCGCCGCTGGGCGCAGCGGTCGGAGCCGAGCGCCTGGCGCAGACCGCACGCAGGTTCGGCTTCGACGCGCCCTCGGACATCCTGGGAGCTGCCACGTCGAGCGTTCCCGGCGAGGAGGGCGGTGAGGACGCGCTGACGGTCGGCTCGACGGCGATCGGCCAGGGAAAGGTGCTCGCGAGCGCGCTGCAGATGGCGAGCGCCGCGGCGACGATCGCGCGCGGCGGCACGCGGCCGCTGCTGACGCTGGCGGTCGGCGGCGGGGCCCCCGCCGCGGCCGAAGCGCGAGTCGCGAGAGCGCGCCGCGCGACCAGTGCCTCGGTCGCGCGCGTCGTGCAGCAGGCGATGCGTGCCGTCGTGGAGGAGGGGACCGGCACGGCCGCGGCGATCGACGGCGTCGCGGTCGCCGGCAAGACCGGCACGGCGGAGCTGGGCGTGAGCTGCACGCCCGAGGCCGCTGAGGCCGAGCTCTGCGATTCCGAGGACCCGACCGACACCGACGCGTGGTTCGTCGGCTACGCGCCGGCTGACCAGCACGGCGACGAGACGGCCGCGACGGTCGCGGTCGGTGTCGTGCTGATGCAGTCCGGCGCTGGCGGCGACACTGCCGCCCCCGTCGCGCGGGAGCTGATCGTGGCGGCCCTCGGCGCGAGCGCAGACGCGACGAGGTGAGTCGGTGTCACGTGTCTCCGCGCCGCGTGCGATGGAAGCTCGTCGCGTTGCTCGTCGTCGCCGCGTGCGCGGTCCGTGTCCAGCCAGCGGGCGCGGTGCTCGCGCCGGCGTTCGACGTCGCCGCGCCGTCACGCACGGGCGGCGCGACGGTCGCGCGGATCGTGGCGCCGTCGTTCGCGCGTGCTCAGCTCGCCGTGCCGCGTCGCGGGCGCCGTGTCGGCACCGCGACGGCATGGTCGGGGCAGCCGCAGACGCTGCTGGTGCTGGACGGCGCGACGCGCGACGGGGCCGGCTGGGTGAAGGTGCTGCTGGCCGATCGTCCCAACGGCTCGGCGGGCTGGGTGCCGCGCGACAACGTGACGCTCGGTTCTACGCGGTATTGGGTCGAGGTCGCGGTGCGGTCCCGGACGGTCACGGTCTTCCGTGGTGGCAGGCGAGTGCTGCGCACGCGCGCCGTCGTCGGCGCCCCACGGACGCCGACGCCGCTCGGCCTCGCCGCGATCTACGAGCGCAACCGCCAACCGGACCCGAGGGGGTTCCTCGGTCCGTGGGCGCTGTCGCTGACGAGCCTCTCGAACGTGCTGGAGAGCTTCGGCGGCGGGCCGGGGCGGGTCGCGATCCATGGACGCGCCGGCGAGAGCTTCGCCGATCCGCTCGGGAGCGCTCGCTCACACGGCTGCGTCCGCATCGACAACGGTCCGATCGCGTGGATGGCCAAGACGCTGCCGATCGGCACGCCGGTTCACGTCACCGGCAGCTGACAGCGGCACCAACCATCTACTCGTCGAGGAGGTCGTAGGTCGTCGTGCGCGGCGTGCGCTCGGTGTCGCCACCGGGGCGTCTCACGACGCGCGTGACCTCGATCGAGAAGTCGCCGCCGGGGACCGGTCTGCGCGCACCGGTCACGGCGCTGACGACGCGGCCGCCGTTGTCGCCGTAGAGGCTGACCGTCACGGAGGTGTCGCCGGCGGCGGCGCGGACGAGCACCGGCGCGTCGGTGTCGTTGGTCCAGGCGAGGTCGATGTCGGGATGGTTGAGCGTCGCCTCGCGGCCGGCCGGATAGCGGTCGATGAAGAGGCTGTGCGGCTGGCTGGTGTCGAGCTGGAGGCCGGCGAAGTAGGCCGCGTTGTACGTCGTGGTGGCGAACTGCGAGACGCCGCCGCCGACCGACGGCACGAGTCTGCCATCGGCGATGAACGGCGCCGGCAGGTAGCCCTTCGCGCGCGTGCGCTCGCCGACGATGCCGTTGAGCGAGAACTGCCCGCCCGGCGCGATCACCGTCCCGTCGACCGCCCTGGCCATCGTCTGGATGTTCGTGACGCGCGGCTGGCCGGGCTCGTAGTACGTCGTGAACGTGCCGATCAGGCGGTCGGCGGAGCGCGCCTCTCTGGTCGTGACCTCCGGCGCGACCCGTCTGGTCGGCACCCGCGCGTTGTGAGAGCCGTCGCGCACCGCTCTCGCGATCGCCGTCGCGAGCCGCTTCTGCTGGACCGCGCGGCCGGCGCGCGCCGGCACTATCGAGACGTCGGCGGCGCGCGGTCTCCAGGTCAGGTCCTCCTTACCGTCGACGACGACGCCGCCGGCGCCAGCCGAGACGCGCGCGTCGCGCGGCGGCCGATCGCGCGCGTGCGCGAACCGAGCGACGATCGCGGCGACTGCCTCGTCGTCGACGCCGAGGCGAACCTCGCTCCCGTCGTCGAGCGGCTCGAGCACCAGCGCTCTCGCCAGCTCGGCGCGGCCGACCTGGAACGGGGCGCCGGCGCCGAGGAGCGTCAGCGGCGATGCGAGGTAGTCGCCGGCCTCGGTCGCGATCGCGTCGACCTCCTCAGCGGAGACGACCGGCGTCGCGCGCACCGCGACCCGCAGCGGTCCGCTGGATCGCTCCAGCAGCGCCCGGCGCAGTCGCGCTCTCAGCTGCTCGCGGTCGAGCAGGCGGCCGGCGCGCGGCGGCTCGGCGGTGACGTCGAGGCCGTCGTCGGAGATCTTCAGCGCGCCCGGAAAGGAGGGCTCGTCGACCCGTCTGGCGAGCGTCTCGACCGTGCGCCGCAGCGCGACGCGGTCGACGTCGGCGTCCAGCGCGACGTCGCGCTCGGAGAGCAGGCCGGCGACGGTCGCCGGCAGGCCGCCGAGCGCGCCGTCGCGGCCCGCGTCGAGCGCCCGCTGCACGGTCGCGTCGAGGTCGAGCCGGTAGCCGGCGTCGGCCGGCCGGACGGTCAGCCGCTCCTCGCCGGCGAGCACGACGACCGCTCTGCGCGGATTCGCCAGCGGTCTCAGTCGCGCGCGCAGCGCAGCGGCGTCCATGCCGGCGACGTCGATCCCGGCGACTGTCGTGCCGGGCAGCGCCTCGCCGCCGTGCGTCAGCCGCACGACGAACGGGATCGCGAGCACGATGAGCAGCAGCGCGGCCGGAACCGCGAGCGCGGTGAGAGTGGACCGGCGCCGGCGCGCGCGGCTGGGGCGCGCCGTCAAGGGCGGAGCTGCGAACGACGAAACATCTCCACCAATCTACGCGACCGCCGCCGTCGGGCCCGGCGCGCGGCTCCTCAAGGCGGCCGCGCTCCTGCCGATTTCTCCTTACCGCGTTCGGTAAAGCGACCCAGGCCTCGACATGCGCTGCCTTGACCCCCGTCGTGCATTGCTCGCCCCACTCGCCGTGGCTGCGCTCGCCTGCCTCCCTGGCGCTGCCGAGGCGGCGAAGGCGCCACGTCGACGGCGGCAGGGGCGACGATCGCATCACCGGCGGTCCGGGCAGAAACCGACTCCACGGCGGCCCGGGCAGGAACACGGTCATCCCACTGCTGAAGCGCGACTCGAACGACTGGAACATCTACGTCAACGTCACCTACGACCTGCCGGTCGGCACGAGAGTGACGTGGCGGCCCGACTACCCCAGCGCCAACTGCATCAGCTGGTTCGAGGAAGGCGAGTACTCCGACGTCGTCGCAAACAGCGACCCGAAGGCAAGCGCCTGTTCAGCGCCCGGACAGGCGGCATGGTCTGGGACTCGTGCGTCTGGGAGCGCACCTGGGGCTCGTATGCCGTCGAGGCGATCCTGCCCGGCGGCTCCAGACACATCCGCAACGTCCGTTTCATGACGGGGACGCCGAACGCCGTCCGGCACGAGCTCGAGTCGCAATGTCACTTCAGCTCGAAGCTGACCTGCATCGGTGCCAGCGCGAGCGGCTCGGCCAACGCGAAGGACCTGACCGTCGCGTTGCAGCTCGGGCCGATCGGCAATCGCTGACCCCCTTGCCTCACCACTTAACTGACATGTAGGTTGAGGGTGAGATGTGTGTCGATTCGGTGCAGCATCTTGTTTTGCGCGAGACTCTTTGAGTAGAGTCGCGCCGACCTCGGATGGGACCGGGGTCTCACGGATGTTGACCGAGTGCCGAGGCGCGCTCAGAGAGGCAATGGATGCCCACATCAGGGGAGGGTCCACGCCGCCGGCATGGAAGCCGGCGACGTGTGTCGACGATCGCCTTCGCGGTCGTCGGACTGTCGTTGTGCGGGGCGGCGCCAAGCGTCGCGAAGCTCCCGCTGGAGACGGCGAAGCCGCAGCTGCGGACGGCGCCGCCGAACCTCGCGGGGGACGAGGTCGTGAGCTTGCGGACGGCGAGCTCGCGCACCTACCGCACCTCGCGCGGCACGCTGGTGACGCGCGTGACAGCGACCGCTCCGGGGACGGCGTCCCCGGGCGCCGCCGCACTCAGCGCGCTCAGCAGCGGGCCCGCGGTCGACTGCTACATCGTCAGCGGCGCCGGCGCGAACGATCCGCACTGCGCCGAGGGCGTGCTGAAGGTTGGCTCCGACAGCGCGTCGGAGTACCGCTCGCTGCTGCGGTTCGACCTCTCCAGCATCCCCGCGCAGTCGCAGTTCGTCGACGCGACGATGGGGCTGTCGGCGGCGAGCTGCTCGACGCTCACGCCGCCGACGGCGCTGGTCGTGCAGCGGGTCACGACCGGCTGGGCCGAGTCTGCCTCGCAGGGGCCGTCGTGGAACAGCGCCGACGTCGTCGCGTCGTCGCCGTGGAGAACGCCCGGCGGCGACTTCGAGGGCATCGCGATCCCGAGATCGACGGCGGGCTCGTCGTCCTGCTTCGAGAGCTGGTTCTTCCCGGCCCGGCTGGCGCAGGCGTGGGCGGAGGGCGCGCCCAACCTCGGCGTGATCGTGCGCGCGGCGAGTCCGACCGGCAGAGAGGTGCTGCAGTTCGGCTCCTCGCGCTCGACCGACCCGACGAGACGACCGATCCTCGACGTCGAGTACCGCCCGCGGACCGGTGACCTGGAGCCGTACACCTACGATCGGCGCGAGCTGACCGAGCGCACCACGCTCAGCGTCAACGTCGCCAACGGCAACCTGCTCGTGCAGGAGCGCGACGTCGAGTTCTTCGACACCGACGTCGACTACCCGATCGACCGCACGTACAACAACCTCGCGCATCAGCTCGACCAGCTCGGCACGACCGACCTCGGCGCCGGCTGGAACCAGAGCTTCGACCGTCGCGTCACGCTGCCGGCGACCTTCGGCGCGAGCCGCACGACCGTCAGCGGCCCGACCGGCGAGCTGTTCGCCTACACCTACGACGGCGACAGCACCTTCGATCAGATCGGCGACATCAGACCGCAGCTGCTGTACGGCGTCGACTACCTCAGACTGTTCGATCCCGAGACCAACACGACCGTCGAGTTCAACCCGGCGAACTACAGCGTCAGAGGCCTCGTGGACGCGCGCGACAACGCGATCTCGTTCACGAAGACGAGCAGCGGACCGATCACGGCGATCTCCGATCCGCTCGGCCGCGGCACGACCTTCTCGGTCGCCGGCACGCGGCTGAGCTCGATGAGAGATCCGAGCGGCGGGATCCACAGATACGCCTACACCTCGGGCTACCTCACCAGCTACACGCACCCGCTCGCCGGCACGACCAGATACGCCTACGCCGACACGGCCAGAAACCTCACCTCGGTCACGCTGCCCGACGGCAGCGAGACGCGCATGACCTACGACGCGCAGCAGCGTGTCACGACGATCACGCGGATCACCGACCCGGTCGCCGGCACCGGCGAGGTGACCAGATACGCCTACGCCCCCGGCGTCACGACGGTCACCGACCCGGACGGCAGAGAGCGCAGATTCTCCTACGACGGCCGCTCGCGCGTGACCAACGCCAGCGACGGCGCCGAGCCGCCCGCGCTCGCGGTCTCCGGGCCGCTCGCGGAGGCGAGAGGCGAGACGCTGCCGCCGGGCGAGACGACGCTCGAGTTCGGCGCCTCCGACGCCAGAGCCGGCATCGCGCAGTTCCGCATCGCGGTCGACGGCGAGGAGACCGAGGAGCTGGAGCGTGACTGCACCGACGGCTGTCCGGAGACGACCGACGGCGACTGGACGATGGACACCGACGACTGGGAGCCCGGCCCGCACACGGTCACCGTGCTCACGACCGACGGGACCGGCAGCACGACGAGCCAGTCGTTCATCGTGAACGTCCCGGCTCAGCCGGAGGACGGCGACGGGACACACCCCGGCGACGGCGTGGAGCCCGAGCCCGAAGGCGAGATCTCCCCCGAGGAGTGCGAGGACTACTACGAGCCGGGGTCGATCTACTGCGTCGAGCCGCCGTCGACGCCGCCGGCAGTGGACCCGGACGCGAGAGCGGCAGCGTCGAGACTCGCGAGCGACCACATCTACGGCATCTCCCAGGACGGGGCGCTCGGCTTCCCGCTCTTCCCGAGATTCAGAGAGCTGAAGGTCAGACGCGTGCGGCGCATCCTGCCGTACAACCTGATGGAGCGGGAGACGCCGGTGCCACCGGCAACAGTCGGGCCGCGCAAGTTCAGAGACGCGATCGCAGGGTTCCGCGCGTTCTACGAGAGCGCGATCGACAACAACCTCGACATCATGGTCTCGTTCCAGTTCCGGATCCGCAAGGTGACGGACAGCTCCGGGAATTACCTCACCCACTGCCCGTGGGAACCGGCACCGACGGATCCGGACCCGAGACCGATCGTGATCGGCTACGAGAACAGCGGACCGCCGCGCGACCCGAGAGCGGACCCGAGCGTCAGACCGAGATACGACCCGGCATACGACAAGGACTGCGACGGCTTCATACCGGACACCGAAGGCAGAGACAGCAACTTCAACTACCTCCCGGCGTTCGGCAACTACCGTGACAACCTGCGCTCGTTCAAGAAGCAGTTCCCGCGCGTGAAGACGTTCTCGGCCTGGAACGAGCCGAACTTCAAGTTCCAGCCGACGCGTGCCGGCAGAGCCGGGGCGAAGCGGGCCGCGCGCTTCACCTTTTGGCTCTCGAAGCACATCTGCGACCAGGGCAGATCGTGCAAGGTCGTCGCGGGCGATCTGGCCGGCGGCGAAGGGACCAAGTGGCGGAAATACGTGGCGACCTACGCGAGAGAGGTCGTCCGCCTGTTCAAGGCTCCCGGCGCCAGAGGCGGCCCGGTCCCGCTCGACTGGGCGATCCACCCGTATGGCGACGTGATGCGCGAGTACCCGGACAAGGACATGAGAAGAACGGCGACCAGCCAGTTCATCGATCTGGTCCCGGCGAGTCGGCGGATCTGGATCTCGGAGTCCGGAAGCCGCGTCGACACCGGCGGCAACAGAAGACATCGCCGCAACTCCGAGGAGTCGCAGAGACGTGAGGTCCACTACCTGCTCGAGAAGCTCGCGAAGTCGCGCAACTCGATCGCGCGGATCTACTACTACTCGCTGTGCGGACCGGAGACGTTCTCCGACGGTCTGAGAACGCATGACACCGGCCTGTTGGGGCTCTTCCCGAGACTGTCGAGCCAACCGCTCGGCGCGTGCTACATCCCCGACGAACCGGGGCAGGACACGAGAGGGCAGGCGAAGCGGATGGCCTACAACGTCTTCAAGACGTACGCCAACCTGAACGAGTTCGGATAGCAGGGGGGGCACTAGGATGTGCGCGATGGGGCGGAGCCGGTTTCTGACAGCGGTCGCGGCTGTGGCGAGTATCGCTGCGCTGCCGGCTGTGAGCGGCGCGAAGCCGCCCGCCCCGCGCGCCTCCGTCGACCCGACGCCATTGCGGCTGCTGGAGCCGCAGGCGACCGACGTGAACAGCGACGGCGAGCGGTTCGTCGTCGTCTCGTTCGACTTCGACTTCGACAGCGGACGGCCAGCTGACGTGTACGACACCTTCACGGGTCGGCGCACGTCGTTGCCGGCCGGCTGCGGGCTCACCGGCATCGTCGAGCAGACGACCACGCTCACCGCCGGGCGCGCGCTGCTGCTGTGCGACGAGCCGTCTCAGTACGTCGTCTACGACCTCGCGAGCGAGTCGGTGCTGGCCGCGCTGCCGCTCGTCGTCGAGGTCGACGGGACGCGCTACGACGACCCGCGCTACGAGACGCTCGGCCGGCGCTGGGTGAGAGCGAGCGTCGGCTGCCCCGGCTTCGTCAGCTGCGCGACGCTCTACTACGACTTCACGACCGGCGAGGCGCGGGTGCTCAGATACGCCGAGCACCGCGAGCTGCGGTCGCGGCGGGAGTTCTACGACCTCGACGCGCCGGGCCTGCCGCTGCGGCGCGTCTGCCGCGGCTCGATCGCCTACGACGAGTACGTCCGCCACTACCGGCCGCCGTGGTACGTCGGCGGGGGCGGGCTGCGGCGTTGTCGCGACGGCAGGCTGCTCGTCGCCTTCTCGAAGCTCGACCACGTGACCGCGGACCTGACCGCGGTCGGGCTCGCCTGGGGCACGACCGTGCAGAACCTGTCGAGACGGCCGTCGCCGTTCGTCAACTACTACGCGCCGGCGCGCAGACGGCTGTGGAGATGGAAGCTGCCGCGGCGCGGCGAGCGCGCCGCGTACGGCACGGCGGTCGTCACCCGCTGCGAGCTGTTCGCGCTCACTAGCCTCAGCTTCGAGGAGCGCGGCGGCGAGCCGACCGCGTTCCGCGTCCATCGCGCGCGCATGCCCGGCCCGCGCGACGCGCGCTGCCAGCGCTGACGCGGGCGCGACCGGCTAGCGCCGGTCTCGCGCCGCGCCCGCCGGCGCCGTCGCGGGCGCCGGCACTCTCACGCCGAAGACGCTGATCTTGCGCTGTCTGCCGCCGGTCGGTGTGAAGGCGACCCACAGGCGCAGGCGGGTGGCGCCGCGACCGCGCGCGATCAGCTCACGGCCCCGTCTGTTCGGGCGCAGCGTCAGCGTGAAGAGGCCGGCGCGTCTCACCGTATGGCGCCCGGTCGCGAACGCGAAGCGGCTCGCCAGCGGGGTGAACGTGGCGGAGGCGCCGGCGAGGGTCACTTTCCGCGCGGTCAGCATCGTCTCCGCGCGGCCGCGGCCTGGGAAGCGCACGGTGAAGCGGAGGCTGCCGTCGGCGTTCGTGCGAACGCGGGTGAATCTGACGTCGTTGGAGGGCGGCGTGCCGCCCGTCCCGGACGGGCCGTTCGGCGTACCGCCCGAGCCGCCCGAGCCGCCCGAGCCGTTCGGGCCGTTCGGGCCGTTCGGGCCGGCTCTCCCGCCGTCGGGCGGTGTGCCGGGGCCGTCCGGATCTCTTCTGGCCGGCGGGTCGGCCGGTCTCACGACGGTGTAGGAGATGCTCGCACTCGCCGTCTGCCCGTCTCTCGACGTCGCGGTCACTCTGTACGAGTGGCTGCCCGCCGTCGTCGTGTCGAGCACCCCGGTGCCGCTCGCACCGGCGCCGTCGACACACGAGGCGATCCCGGGACCGAAGGCGCCCTCGACGCACGCGAACGCGGTCTCGACGCGGTCGCCGACGGTGTAGGTGCCGCCGTCGCCGGGCGCGCTGATCGTCGCTCTCGGCGCCTCGGCGACCGTGTAGGCGATCGACGTGCTTCCGCTCAGGCCGTCGTCGCTTCTCGCGTCGACGGTGTAGGTGAATCTGCCGGCTCTGCTCGTGTCGAGTCTGCCGCTGCCGCCGCTCGCGCCGTCGCTGTCCTCGCAGGTCTCGATCGGGCCGCCATCCTGGCCGATCGCACAGCTGAAGCTCGTCGTCACCGCCTCGCCGACCGCGAAGGTCGCGCCGTCCTGCGGCGCGCTGATCGTCGCCGTCGGCACTCTCGCGACGGTGTAGGTGATCGAGTCGGTTCCTCTCTGGCCGCTGCCGGAGGTCGCCGTCACCGTGTAGGTGTGCGAGCCGGTCGTGGTCGTGTCGAGTCTGCCGGGGCTCGTTCTCCCCGCGTCGTCGAGGCAGCTGGTGATGCCCGGCCCGCTCGCGCCGTCGGCGCACGTGAAGGCCGTCGCGACATCCGCGCCGACGGCGTAGACCTGACCGTCGGCGGGCGCGGTGATCGTGGCGCTCGGCGCGGCGGCGACGGTGTAGGTGATCGTCGCCGTTCCCGTCTGGCCGCTGCCGGAGGTCGCTCTCACGGTGTAGGTGTGCGAGCCGGGCGTGCTCGTGTCGAGGGTGGCGGGGCTCGTTCTCCCCGCGTCGTCGAGGCAGCTGGTGATGCCCGGCCCGCTCGCGCCGTCGGCGCAGGTGAAGGCGGTCGCGACGTTCTGGCCGACCGCGTAGGTCCCGCCGGTCGCCGGCGCGCTGATCGTCGCGCTCGGCGCGTCCGCGACGGTGTAGGTGATCGTCGCCGTTCTCGACTGGCCGCTGCCGGAGGTCGCTCTCACGGTGTAGGTGTGCGAGCCGGTGGTCGTCGTGTCGAGTCTGCCCGGGCTCGTTCTGCCGGCGCCGTCGAGGCAGGTCGTGATCCCCGGTCCGCTCGCACCCTCGGTGCAGGTGAAGGCGGTCGGCACGTTCTGGCCGACCGCGTAGGTCCCGCCGGTGGCCGGGGCCGTGATCGTCGCGCTCGGCGCCGCCGCGACCGTGTAGGTGATCGAGTCGGTCCCTCTCTGGCTGCTGCCGGAGGTCGCCGTCACCGTGTAGGTGTGGGAGCCGGGCGTCGTCGTGTCGAGTCTGCCGGGGCTCGTTCTGCCGGCGCCGTCGAGGCAGGTCGTGATCCCCGGTCCGCTCGCACCCTCGGTGCAGGTGAAGGCGGTCGGCACGTTCTGGCCGACCTCGTAGGTCCCGCCGCTCGCCGGCGCGGAGATCGTCGCTCTCGGCGCCGCGACGACCGTGTACGTGATCGAGTCGGTCCCTCTCAGGGCGCTGGCCGAGGTCGCGGTGACGGTGTAGGTGTGGGAGCCGGGCGTCGTCGTGTCGAGCGTGCCGGGGCTCGTTCTGCCGGCGCCGTCGACGCACGAGGTGATCCCGCCGCCGTTGAGCGCGTCCGTGCACGAGAACGAGGTCGCGACGGTCTGCCCGACCGCGTAGCTGCTGCCGGTCGCCGGCGAGGAGATCGAGGCGGTCGGCGAATCGGGCGTCCAGTCGATCGTGATCGAGCCGTTCAGCGGCGCGTTCGTTCTCTCCCACGCCGCGGTCGTGATCGCGACGTCGCCGATTCTCGCCGGGTTCGTGTAGTTGGAGCCGGCGCCGCCGCCCCCGCCGCCGTAGAGCAGGCTCTGCTGGCCCGCCCCGCCACCGCCGCCGCCGTAACGGCCGCCGCCGCCGCCGGCGCCGCTGCCGCCGCAGAGCCCGTTCGACTGGCTCTCGTAGGCGCCGATGCCGCCGACGCCGAGCGCGCCGTCGGTCGACGCGACGGGGGTGGTGCAGAGGGCGGAGAGTCCGCGCGCGCCGCCGGCCGACTGCGTGCCGGGCTGGCCGCCGGTCGTGCCGAAAGCGCCGTCGTGCCCGGCGCCAGGGGTTGCGCCGCCCGCGCCGCCGGCGGGGCAGGTGTCGCGGTTGTCGCCGCCGGCCCCACCGCCGCCGCCGGCGACCAGCAGGCGCGAATCGGTCGGCGTAAGCCCGTTGGCGACGGGCAGCGTGCGGATGTCCGACGCGCCGCCCCCGCCGCCGCTTGGCCACTGCTGGGAGCGGCCGTTGCCGCCGCCGTTGTAGCCGCCGACGGAGCTCTGGATCGGCGGCATCGCGTCGCCGCCGGCGCCGCCGACCACGACCCAGAAGCTCTGCCCCGGCGTGACGGTCATCGTCCCTCTCACGCGCGAGCCGGCACCGCCCTGACAGCGAAACGGCGGCGTCTGGAGCGCGCCGCCGCCCTGCCCGCCGATCGCGTCGATCGCGATTCTCGTGACCCCGGCCGGAACGGTGAACTGCGTCGCACCGGGGGTCGTGAAGCTCTGCGAGGTGGCGGCCGAGGCGGCGGCCGGCAGCAACGCCGGGATCAGTGTCAGGGCGAGACAGGCCAGGGTCGGTCGAACAGCGCGCGCGTGCATGCCATCCACCGTCGCAGCAGCTCCCGGCCCCGCAAAAGGGACCCAGGTCCCCTCTTTCGAACCCGCGACCTGTCGACCACTCCGGCACGAGCATCACCGCCAGTTCGCGCGCGAGCGCAGCGCTCGAACGCGCTCCGGGCAAAAGAAAACCCCGCGATGTGCAGGGCTTTCAAGAAATGGCGACTCCCAGACTCGAACTGGGGACACCACGATTTTCAGGCACGGGGAGAGGTGCCGGCCGTTTGGTTGCTGAGCAGCGGTTTCGGCGGCGTGGCGGGCGCCGTGCCGGACGTCGGATACATGCGGATTCTGGGCGATTCCCGCGGGTTCAGGCCATGAGATCGGTGCTCATGGCCTAAACGGCCGTCCCCGAGCGCCCCGCCTGGCGCAGCGGGCTCCTGCCGGGCGCTACCGTCGGGCGATGGGCAGGCCCGGTGCAGTCGGCCGCCTCCTCGCCGCCGACCGGACGACCGCCGAGCGCGCCGACCCGGACGAGCTCCGTGCGCCGTCGACGCGTCGGAGGCAATGGCCGCAGCGCTGGGTGTTGCCCCGGCCGTGGCGCGCCGCGGCGCGCCACGCTGGTGCACGAGCAACCGCTGCCACCCGAGGCGACGGTCGCGGCCGCCCGCCGGCGCAACCTCCACCGTGCGTTCCAGGCACGCCGCGAAGCGCTGGCCGACACGGTGACCGTCGCCGAGGCGGCCAAACTGCTCGGATCGGGCACTGAGACCATCCACGACCGCGCCCGGGCGCAGGAGTTGCTGGCCGTCGAGGACCAAGGACATCATCGGATGCTGGCACGGCAGTTCGACTCGACGGGTCCGAACGGCACGCTTTCCGACCTCTCCGAGGTACTGTGCGAGCTTTGCCGGCCGCCCGCTCGGGGCGTTGGCCCGCGTCCTGTGGTTCACCAGCCCCAAGCCGCCGCTACACGACCGCTCGCCTGCCGCAGCGCTTGCCGGCGACGACTTTGACGACGTGCTAGCCGAAGCCGGATCGGCCATTAGTCTCTTGAAACGTGCCCCGGTGTCTCAAGAATTTGGCTTCGAACCGCCCTCGCGGTCTCTCGATCGGTCCGCGGTGCGCGCGGATCTCAGGCGGCGCTGAGGCGTCCAGGGGATCGAGAACGACGAGGTCTTCAGCGTCACCTTGGGGACACGAGACCTTTCGTCCGTTATGAGGGTTCGCAGACTATCGAGATATCTCTGAAGTGCGGGAACATCATGTCCGGTAACACGGATGGCCATCTTCAACATCTCAGCAAGCGCAGCGACGTGCTGATCGGTGAGGCCTTCGTCGTGATGCGTTTCTTCAATACGGGCGGCATACCACTGCACAAGTGGTGACTTCCCGTTGAGGACAATCCCGGGAGAGTAGTCACTAACGGAATAATGGATCGGAAACCCGATTACGTCGTAGTCGACCGGTCCCAAATGCGCGATAGTGACTGACTCCATCTCGATATTTCGCGGCTCCGCTTTACGCCACTCGATGAGCGAAAAGCTAGGTCCCGCATCTATTACCGAGACGGAACGGTCACTGAAAAGCCTTGAACGAGCATAGGCGCTGAGATAGTTGACCTCCCAGTCCACCAAGAGAGGGGCGTCTCCGGCAAATGCCATATCACTTTCGCTGAGCGGCCTTGCGGTCCAGTTAACGCCGCGATCATGGCTACGGCGATCGGGTTCCTTAGTTTGAAGGACGCAGATACGATCGCTATGGGCGAGGTCTGCGATACTGACTGCTCGGCGGGAACCCCTAAAGTAGCCTGGCACACTACCTGGAACGTCCAGCCAGAAGGCATCCAAGGGGTAATCTCTCATGAGGCGTTGGATGTACCACCATCCGAAGTCACCTCGAACCCGCCCCGTCGTTTCAAGGTGGTCTCTAAGAACCCTCGCCTGGACGTCCTCGATCTCGGGTATAGCTGGGGCGTGCCGCCGCATGAATGGGTTGGAGCGTGCAAGGTTCAGTGAAGGTACGGGTCGTCGAATGTCAACCCGGCTGATCATTCCCGTTCCGTACTCTGATTCTGCAATGCACAGGCCGTTCACACACGTGAGGTACTTCGGCAGCATGGGAGCCATAACCTCTGGGTGGGTCTTGTGCAGATCTGATGCCCATCGGCTATCTGCCCATGACTCCTCTCCGTCTGGTCCGACTCGGCTCAGCACGTACAACTCTCCCTTGACGCCGTCGCCCAATACTGGGAACGCCTTTACTTCGAGACGGGATCCAAGAGCTTCGGGAAGGTCAATGCTCCACGCGAAGTCCTTTGACTGCTCATGCATTATCTGCGTGCGCTGCTCATGCTCCACGACTTCGACGGGGAACTCCACACGGCGGCACAGAGCGGTCACCAGTTCCCGCAGGGTCCCTCTCTCAATAGGCGCTCTCAGGCGAACCGCAATTGATGTTCCGGCTTGCAAGCGTGTCCCATGCTCAACAAGCAGATAGTTTTTCGGGCCCGTAACCGTGATTCGCAGGCCGCCAGTTTGTTTAGCGATGTCGTCGCTGGTGGCAGTCTCGATCGTTACATGCTCGCTGTCCCGGAAGACCGACCAAAAGCCGATACCGAATTTGCTCGTCGGCGTGAACGGATAGGTTCGGCGAAAGTCGGGCGTCGTGTAGTAGGAACGGCCGATCTGGAGAAGATACCTTTTGACGGTCTCCTCTGACATCCCAACGCCGTTGTCTGCGATCGTCACTATCTGGCACGATGAGGCCTTGCCAACGGACTCTTGCGTGAGCGTAACACTAACTCTAAGTCCCTCGAAATACTGGGCGTCGACATTAAGAGGAGAGCTCGGGCCGGTTGTGTCGTTGTGGGTCTCGACCCGAACACGATCGTAGAGAGTGCGCCGAAGCGCATCCAAGGCATTTTGAACGAGCTCGCGTACAAACAACAGGGGCTCGGATGACACGTCGTCGACAAGGCGCCTGACGATTGCATCCGCATCGAGTTGAAAAGTCCAGTCTGCAGGAACGTATCTCGCGGTTGAAGAAGGTCTAACGAAAATCGTCGCCCCGGGGCCGAACATCCGAGCCACCGGAGGGCGCCAATCCCGGTGTCGACGGGCGCCGGCCATGAGGGTCGGTGCCTCCGCAACCTCGTCGACGATCCACTGGCACCAGTCTCGCAGCAGGCGGTGCTCCTCTGCTGTTTGGCATTCTGCGTCGAGTTCAATTGCATCCGGTGCCGTGGCGCGATGCCGCACCCGCTGGTATTGCTGCCAATGATGGATGCTGGCAGGAGGGAGCGGTGAGGAAGCGCTCATCAAGAGCGGGCAGGCTCGACGGTGGGAAAGGTCGAGCAGGTCACCCAGCCGGAGCATGAGCGCCAGAAACCGGAGGTTCGCTTGCTCCCCGCGGATCTCTCGACGATCGGGGAACTGGTGTGGATCGTCGAGTTCGGAGCGCGGAAGCCCGTGACCAATGCACACCGAAGCGATCGAGTTCAACAGAATCGGATCATCGAACGCGAATCGTCCGAGGGCTGCCTGGTCGCGGGCAAGAACCGGCACGGCTCGTGCGTGATGTGTTGTCCGCACCCACTCCGCCAGCAAATGACGCAACTGCACATCGGCGAGAAAGTTGCGTACGTCGGAGGATTCAACCGTAGGGGTACTGCGAAGTTCGTGGATGGCGCGCCAGGTCGGATGCCCCGCGCCTCCTACTGCGACGTAGCGTTGCCATGCTGTGCTGCTAAGCATTTCCTGCTTTTCACGATCAGATACGACCATTCCGATGTCATGAAGCAGCGCGGCGCAGAGAAGGATGTAGCACTCGACATCTGAGAGGCGAACCACCGGCTGCGCTGGGTCGCCATCCTCGAAAAGGAGATACGAGATCTGCCGGATGATCTCAAGGCTGTGCTCAAGAGAGTGGTTCGTGTAATGGGGAAAGGTGGTGGGAATGAGCCCGAGCAGGCCGCCAACCGCCTCCTCCAACTCCACCGCCTTGCCAGCGTAGACCGACTCGCGGGCGGCGAGATGGCGGTACAAGGCGCAGCCCTTGAGAGTGTTCGTGCCGGCGGTCAATCTCTAAGGCATTCTGGCAACTCTTTCGGTGTGCGGGCGCAACTGGGTCGGCCCCGTGCCCCCGCGGCGCGCTGGACCACCTGGTCGAAGTTCTCGCCGTGTCTGCGCTCGGCCCGCTGCTCGACCTGCGCGTAGACGTCCATGGTCATCTTGGAGTCAGCGTGGCCGACTTGGCTCATGACCCATTTGACGTCGAAGTTGTTGGCGATGAGGGCGATGGAGATGTAGGTGCGGCGGAGCGAGTGCGGGGTGATATTGGGCAGGGGTGGGAGGCCGCGTGCTTCGTGGCGGCGGCTGGCTTCGAGTGCTGCTTCCCGGACGATTCTGCCGACGCGCTGGCGGCTGAGGCGTCCGCCGGTGGTGCTGGGGATGAGGTAGTCGGTCGGTGCGTGTGGGAGGTGGGCGCGTTGGAGGCGGTCGAGGTGGTCGATGACGGCTTCGACGAGGTTGGGGGTCATCTGGACTTCGCGGATGCCGGTGTCGGTCTTGGGCGTCGGGGATGTCGAAGTGCGCGCCGTTTGGGTCGTGGATGCGGAGCTGGCCGATCTTGAGGTCGCACAGCTCGCTGGCACGGATGCCTGCGCGGCCCAGCAGCTCGCAGACGAGCCGCCGGCCTTGGTAGCCGCGTCCTGGTGTTGCTCTGAGTCGGCGCAGGTGCCAGCTGACGGTTGATCTGGCGAGGTTGAGGTGGCGGGCGATCTGGTTGGGGCGTCTGCCTTGGGCGAGGAGGTGGGCGACGAGTCTGGTCGTCAGGCCCATCTCCTCGCGCGGGATCGCGGGCAGTGGCCGGTCTTGCGCGGCGGCGACGTCGAGCAGCGTCGCCAGCTCGTCCATCTCGAGGAAGGTGCGTCTCGGCTTTTGGACGCGGAGTCTCATGCGCCGACCCCGAGCCGGGTTGAGGGTGATGTGTCTGTCTTCGATCGCTTCGTCCAGGATGGTGCGCAGGAGGTCTATCTGGCGGAGCACGGAGGAGAGCGAGAGGGGTTGGAGTCTGCGGTTGCGGCGGTCTCGCAGGTCGGCGCCGGCGGCGACGCCTCGCGCAGGTCGCGCGCCTCGGCGAGCTTGAACGCCTTGAAGTCGAGGCAGAGCTGCGCGTCGATCTCGTCCAGGCGGTATCTGGCGAAGAACGGCAGCAGGTGGACGGAGAGACGGGTGCGGTAGTCGTGGATCGTGTTCTGCGAGATCCCGCCGGTCTCGCCGATGACGCCGTCGATCTTCGCCGTCAGCCAGTAGGTGACGTACTCGTGGAAGGTCGGGCCCGTTGCACGCTGAAGCGTCGCGAGGGATCGCGGCAGTGGTCGAGAACACCGCTGGACGGTCGTGATCAGCGACCGGGCGAGGAGCGCCGCGACGAGCGGCACCCCGAGAGCCGGGAGACGAGCGCAGAGGTAGCCCAGCTCAACCCGCGGTCTCAGCCAAACACGCAGCAGAAACAGGAGATACCCCGTTCCAGGGATAGATGCCAGCAACTCTCGACGGCTCGCGATCGCAGATGTTGCAGGTGATCAGGTGCAGTTGTGAGACGAGGGCATGCGCGACCGAAAACGCGGTTAGCCGCGCACCCCTTGGGTGTCGGTCCCGGACCCCGTCCAGGAACCGAAGTCAGTCCCAGGCGAGCGCTGCTGGATCCCAGTTGGAGAAGCGCTCGCCGTGGTCCGCCAGCAGGGGATCGACGAAGTCGATGACGTCCTCGATGAGATCGCTCCAGCGTTCTGGCGGCGGCGACAGGTACGACATGCGGGCGACCATCGCCGTGTAGGACCGCTGGCGGTCCGGCATCCGCGCGAGCGCTTCAGCGATCGGGATCACCGGCTGCTCACGGTGTGAGGCGACCGCAAGGACGTGCCGGCGCAGCTCGGGCGCGTCGAGGCGGTGGATGCGGCTGGTAACCCAGAGGTCGGCGAAGTCGCGGTCGCGCGTGCTGGTCTCGCGGCGCTGCATCGCCGTGACGATCTTCTCGGCGAGGTTGAGCGCGAGCGGGTAGGCGGCGAGCCGGACGGCGGGTCGGTCGATCACCGACTCCAACTCGATGACGGTCGACTGCGCCGGGTCGCCGAAGGAGAAGTCGAGCGCGAACGGGATGCGGGCGCGGCCGAGCGCGGCGACCTGCTTGCAGCGCACCCCTTGGTACTCGTCGCCCTCGCGCATCACCTCGGTCGTGATCGAGGCGGCGTCGATCGTCACGCCGTCGCGCGGGTCGGGCACGAGCGAGCAGATCCGGGCGACCGCGTCTCGCATCTCCCGCTCGCCGTTCGGAAGGCCGTGGGTCGAGAGGTCGGCGTCCTTGGTCATGCGGCGGATGCTGTTCGCGGCCATCAGCATGCCGCCCTTCAGGACCATCTGGTCGGCGTAGTCCGAGATCGCCAGACGGCGCAGGAACGACTCGACGGCGTAGACGACCAGCAGCGGCTGCGTGTTGCCGCCATGCACGGCACGAGCCTTCACCTGCAGGGCCTTGAACGCGGCCGTGGCCGCCTGCTCGGTCGCCGAGGTCCCGGTCAACTGAGCAGCGCCTCCAGCGCGGGCCGCAGCTGGGCGCCGCCGCCGAGTGCGCGCGCCAGCTCGGTGAGGCGGGCGGGGTCGGCTCTGGGGCGTGCCATGTACTGGCGCAGCGCGTGCAGCGCGACGTCGCGACCGATCCAGCGCGTCATCCGCATCGCGTCGACCACCGAGCGCTCCGGCGAGTAGACCCAGAACGGTTCGTCGGCATCCGTCTGCGCCTGCTGGCGCTCGATCTCGAAGGTCCTCGCGTCGAAGACGTGAACGCGCGTGACCGGCCGATCTATCGCCGGCCGGTGCGTGCCTCGCGGCACGGCGAGATGGACCTGCTCGGGGATCTCGTCGGTGAGGTCCCAGAACGCCAGCGCGGAGTTCAGGCAGATCGTCCCGCGCGGCACGCGAGCCGACACGGCGGCCAGCTCGGAGAGCATCCCCATCCCGCCGTCGGGCAACTGCACGAACCCGCGGCTGACGCTCGCCAGCTCGCCCGCCGCCCGCAGCCGGTGCAGCGTCGTGCGACTGACGCCTGCGGCGACCGCCTCGGAGACGCTGAACGGCCGGCTGTCGAAGCGATCCCGCAACAGATCGAGGTGGGAGTGCAGGGTGGGCATGGAACAGATCCTACACATGAAGTGATCTCGTGTGCTGGGTTTGTTCCACCGCCCGTGCTCGTTAGTCGGCCTCTTCCCGCCGCGCCTCGTAGAGCCGGATCGCGTCGCTGAGCGGGACGGTCAGGCCTGTGGAGAGCTTGAGGAGGACCTTGAAGGTGGGGTTGATCCCGCCGCGCTCGATCGCACCGACGTGGTTGCGGTGGGGGCCGGCGGACAAATCGCTCGCGCACTCGTGCAGGTTCGCGAAGCGTTGCTGCGTGGGAGGCGGTCCATCGTGTTCGCGAACTCGTCGGCCGGATTGTTCTCGTGCCAGCCGGGATCGTCGCGCCGGCGCGTGTAGTTCTCGTAGCGGCGGCGCAGCGTCTGTGCGGTGGTTCACTGGTCGTCGGCGAGTGCGATGTGGATATCGCCGATGCTGGAGAGCTGGGCAAGGACCTGGCGCCGCAGGATGCCGCGGGCGGTCGTCTTGATCGTCAGCGGCACGGCGGCACGCTCCTCGTGACGCCAGCGAGCAACGCGCGCCGTCGAACGGCTCGTCGCGCTCGTGGGTAGGTCGAACGAGACTTGACGCGGCTGCGGGAGGATCCGTAAAATCGGTAAAAATGGTGTATAGCTCGTCCGGTCAGGTGCCGGACGGACGCTTCGCCAGGGGTACAGGGGGAGAGTCGGATGACGGATGGATTGATCCGCCGCGCGGCGATGCCGCTCGCGGCGGCACTTACGGCGGCGGGCATCGCATTTGCCGCTGGTGCGTCGCCCGCCGGAGCGCAGCCGTTCTGCGCCGGTGCGAACGTCGGTCCCAACCAGCCGTGCTTCGGTGGCGCGCGCGTGCTGACGGTCGTCAGCGGAAAGGGCAACACGCACGCGATATGCGTCGGTGCCAACTCGACCAGAGGGCAATGCGTGCCGGCCAACACGTGGGCAAACTGGAACACGGGCTCGACAGGCAACAAGGTTCCGTGGATCGAGTGGAACCCGCCGGGGACCGGGTCGACGATTGTCTCCGGCGACACGACCTGATCGCTCGATGACGGTGCGGCCGCCTCGGCGCCGTCCCGCAGGACGAGCGAGCCGGCGCGCGTGCGCCGGCTCGCTCGCCGTGCTCGCGTTGCTGCTCGACGCGTGCGGCTCTGCTTCGGTACCACCTGCGACGTCCGCGCCCGTCGACGCAGAGTCGGCAGCCGACGGCCCCGCAGCGCCCGCGCGCACGCGACCCGACCGCTTGCAGCGGCGCAGCTTCGCGCTGCTGCGGATGCGGCCCGACGGGCTGCCGCCGGCGCTGCGGCAGCTGCTCGGGAACGGTAGATTCGGTGTCAACTGGGCGCTCGCAAAGCGCATCCCGGTGAGCCTGCCGGGCGCGTACTGGCTCGTCCCGGGGCGCGGCCATCTCTGCCTCGTGAGTCAGGTCCCCGACGTTCCCGGAGCTGGCACCGCCTGCAACGAGACGTGGCGGGCGCGTCGCGAGGGCCTCGCGACGATCTCGTTCGAGAGAACGCCGCCTGGCGGGCGGCAGGCGCGCGTGATGGTCGGCGTCACCCGCGACGGCGCGCGCCGGGTGCTCGTCCACACTGGCGCCGCAGTCGCGGCGGTTCCCGTAGTCAACGGGATCTTCACGCTGCGCGACGGCGCCGACGCACCGCCGGATCGCCTGAGCGTGCGCTGACGGCCAGTCGAGTTGCCCACCGCCTCACCGATGGGTGCCCGGCCCCGATCGGTCTGTGCTGCAGGGTCCCACCACGGGGCGCGGAGGAGTCACCGATGGGCGAGTTCATCGTCATGGAGCTCATCGCGACGGACGGCGTCGAGCAGGCCGCGGGCGAGCCTGACGTGGACCGCGCAAGCGGCTTCGAGCACAGCGATGGCGCTGCTCGGTGGCGCGCTGTGCCCACTGGCGTCGGCGGGAGCGATGTGGATGTCGCCGACGCCGGAGAGCTGGTCGAGCGCTTGCGGCGGAGGATGCCACGGGCGGTTGGCTTGATCGTCAGCGACGTGGCGGCACACTCCTTGTGGAGCGCGCACCCGAACCAAGGCAGAACCGGCGTGGAGGTCAGCATCCTGCCCAGGGTTTGGGCCACGAATGGGCCACGAGCCTCCGAAGTGGCGCGCAAACGCTCGCCGAAACGAGCATCAGCCCAAAAGAAAACCCCGCGATATGCAGGGCTTTCAAGAGATGGCGACTCCCAGACTCGAACTGGGGACACCACGATTTTCAGTCGTGTGCTCTACCAACTGAGCTAAGTCGCCGTGGACACGGGGTCCGTCGGCGGATCGTACCGCAACGGTTGTGAACGAGGACGCGTGGCGCGTGGCGGATGCGGCGCGTGGGCCGGAGGGGCGGGGATAGGATCGGCCGCATGACTCCTCGCACGCTGGTGGCCGGGATCGCACTCGGTCGTCTCGCACTCGGCGCCGCGCTCGTGGCCGCGCCGAAGAAGGTCGTCGGGCCCGGCTGGATCGGAGCGGAGGCGGAGCGGCCGGCGGCGGGGGTGCTGCTGCGGGCCGTCGGGGCGCGTGACGTCGCCCTCGCGCTCGGCACGCTCGCCGCGCTCAAGCAGGGCAGCTCGCTGACGCCGTGGGTGGTCGGCGCGTCGATCGCCGACGGCACCGACTTCCTCGGCACGCTCGCTGCCGGCCAGGCGATCCCGATCCAGGGGCGCGCCGGCGTCGGCCTGCTCGCGGGCGGCGCGCTCGGGCTCCAGCTCGGGCTGCTGAAGGCACTCGACAGCTGAGCTGGGGCGGGTCCAACCGGGCAGCGCCCGGTTCGGCCCGCACCGGGCGGCGCCACCCGCACCCCTACACCAACAACGCTCCCGCGAACAGGATCACGAGCAGCGCCGCCACCAGCCCCGCGGCGGCGCCCTCGGAGCGCAGGCGCGCGCCGTCGTCGACGAGCAGCGCGCCGGCCAGCGCGCCCGCCACGAGGCCGCCGAGGTGGCCGGCCTGGGAGATCCCGGGCACGAACAGGGTGCTGCTGAGCGAGTAGACGATCCAGGCGGCGGCGAACAGCAGCAGCCAGATCCGTCTCTGGCGCCAGCCGATCAGCAGCGCGCCGCCGGCCAGGCCGAAGATCGCTCCGGACGCGCCCACCGTCAGCGAGTGAGGGTCGAACACGAGCACCGAGAAGGAGCTGCCGAGCAGGCCGGCGGCGTAGACCAGGACCATCCGCAGCGGCCCGACGCTGAGCGACAGGACGCCGCCGAGGATCAGCAGCGCGACGAGGTTGCCGAACAGGTGGGCGCCGTTGGCGTGGAGGAAGCCGCTGGTGACGATCCGCCACCAGTCGCCGTGGTCGACCTGCCAGCCGCTCAGCCCGCCGTGCTCGACGAGGCTGCCCTGCATCATGTCGCTGAACGGGGCGCTCGCCAGCTCGATCAGGAACACCACGACGTTCAGGGCGACCAGCACGGCGAGCGCGCCGAAGACGGCACCCGAGGAGCGCTGCGGCGATCTGGACGGCGGGGTCGGCGAGGAGGAGTAGCTCACTCGCCCATCATCGCCGATGAAGCTGAAGCTACGCCGAAGCCTGAGCCGAGGCCCACCGCTGCAGCTGCGGCAGCGGATCGACCGGTGCGCCGCCTCTGACCTGCCAGCCGCCGATCCAGATCTCGAAGTGCAGGTGCGGGCCGGACGCGATCCCGGTCGCGCCGACCTGCGCGAGCTGCTGGCCGGCCGTCACAGCGCTGCCGGCGCTCACCAGCACCGAGCCGCGCTTGAGGTGCATGAAGACGTAGTCGCGGCCGTCAGCGCTGCCGCGCACGACGAGGTAGATCCCCGCCCCGCCCGGCTGGTTGGCCTTCCACGTCACCGTCCCGGCGACCGGCGCCACCAGCGGCGTCCCATTCGCGGCGGAGACGTCCTGGCCCTGGTGGATGTGACCCGGGCGGCCAGAGCCGAAGCGGGAGCCATCGCCGCCGAAGGTGTATGTGCCCTGCACGGGGAAGACGCCGTCGACCGTCGCGACCGCGGGCACCGGCTCGACCGGCTCCGGCGCGATCCGCTTCGCCGCTCTGCGGGCGACTCTGCGGCGCGGCACCGCTCCCGGCGCTGCCCCGCCGCCCTGCGACGCGTGCGCGGCCGTCTCCGACGGAGCGGCTTCCGGAGCCGCGCCGCCGCCCTTCGCCTGCGCGGATGCAGGCGCGGCGAGCGCGGCTCCGAGAGCCAATGCGAGGGGGAAGGCGCGTGTCCGTGCCATCACCAGGAACATCGCCCTCTGCGATGCACCGTCGAGGCGTGCACAGGCTCGTGCACGAATTCACGCCGCAGAACCTCCAGCGCAGCGGCGCACCTCGCCGCCGCTGCAACGGATCGCCCAGCCTCAGGCCTCGCTCAACAGCCGTCGCATCAACGCGCTCGCGCCGCCCTTCGACAGCGGCTCGTTGAGATTCCCGCACTTTGGCGACTGGATGCACGACGGGCAGCCGTGCTTGCATCTGCATTCGGAGATCAGCCGGTGGGCGTCGCCGACGAGCTGCTCGAAGCGCAGGAAGCCCTGACGCGTGATCCCGACGCCGCCGGGATGGCCGTCGTAGATGAAGATCGTCGGCCGCCCCGTCTGCGGATGGGCGTTGGTCGAGAGGCCGCCGATGTCCCAGCGGTCGCACATCGCCAGCAGCGGCAGGACCGCGATCTGCGAGTGCTCGGCCGCGTGCAGCGCGCCGAGCAGCCGATCGGAGAAGGCGTCGGGTCCCAGCACCGCGTCGTCCAGCTCGTACCACAGCGCCTGTGTCGTGAACGCGGTCTCGGGCAGGTCGAGCGCGTGGAAGTCGATCGTCTCGTGATCGACGAGCGACTTTCTCTGGTACCCGACGACCAGGTCGGTGACGATCACGGTCCCGAACGACAGCCGCACGCCCATCGTCTCGCGCCGCTCGATCAATCTCTCGATCGCCGTCATCGTCTCGCGCCGCGGCTGCGTGAACCAGTCGCCGTCGAACGGCCGCATCAGCGCCCGCCGCTCGTGCAGGTCGAGCTGCGCGACCTCGAACGCCCGCCCCATGTGCAGGTAGACCGCGCCGTCGTGAACCGTGTTGAACGCGCGCGCCGCCTCCATCGTGCCGATCATCTCGCCGGACTCGACGTCGATCAGCACGAAGGCGTCGGTCGAGGACGACCGCAGCGGCACGCGCGCGGCCGGAAACTCCTCCGGCGCGCGCAGCTGGAACCGCCCGCGCCGCTCGATCAGCACGCCGGCGCTCACCAGCCGCTCCGCGTGCTCGCGCCATCTCGGCCCGAGCACCTCCGCGTCGGCTCCCGACAGCGGCCCCTCGTGGGCTGCGCAGACGAGGTGCGCCGCGTGGATCTGCTCGCTCTCGTGGTCGAGGATCGCGGCCTCGACCGGCCGCTCGAGGAACTCGTCGGGATGGCGGCAGAAGAACTGGTCGAGCGCGTCCTCGCCGGCGACGTAGACCGCCAGCCCTCTCCCGCGCCGGCCGGCGCGGCCCCACATCTGTCTCAGCGACGCGACCGTCCCCGGGAACGTCACGCAGATCGCGGCGTCCAGCTCGCCGATGTCGATCCCCAGCTCCAGCGCGTCGGTCGCGACGACGCCGCGCAGCTCGCCGCTCATCAGTCTCTGCTCCAGCTCGCGCCGCTGGAACGACGTGTAGCCGGCCCGATACGGAGCGATCTTCTCGGCCAGGTCGGGATGGTCCATCTGCCGCAGCCGGGCGCTGGCGCTGCGCAGGATCACCTCGACCGCCTTGCGCGACTTGATGAAGCAGATCGTGCGCGAGCCGGCCGCGACGAGGTCGGCGAAGAGGTCGGCCGCCTCGCTCAGCGCCGAGGCGCGCGACCCCAGCGTCTCGTCGAGCAGCGGCGGGTTCCACATCGCGATCGTGCGCTGCGCCGACGGCGCGCCGTCCTCGTCGACGAGCGTGATCTGCTCCAGCCCCGTCAGCCGCTGCGCCAGCTCCAGCGGGTTGGCGACGGTCGCGCTCGCGAGCAGGAAGCGCGGCTCGGTCCCGTACGCCGCCGCGATCCGCCGCAGCCGCCGCAGCACGTTCGCCACGTGCGAGCCGAACACGCCGCGATAGACGTGCGCCTCGTCGACCACCACGACCGCCAGGTTCGCGAGGAAGTCGCCCCAGGCGGCATGGTTGGGCAGGATCCCGACGTGCAGCATGTCGGGGTTGGTAAGCACGACGTTGGCCGTTCTGCGGATCGCGCGGCGCTCGGTCTGCGGCGTGTCGCCGTCGTAGATCGCCGGCCGCAGCCGCGGCAGTCTCAGCGCCGCCAGCGCGCGCACCTGATCCTGCGCGAGCGCCTTCGTCGGATACAGGTAGAGCGCCCGCGCGCGCGGGTCGACGTGCAGCATCTGCAGCGTCGGCAGGTTGAAGCAGAGCGACTTGCCGGAGGCGGTCCCGGTCGTGACGATCGTCGGGCCGTCGATCGCGGCGTACAGCGCCTGCTCCTGGTGGGTGTGCAGCGCCGCGATCCCGACGCGCTTCAGCGCGTCGCGCACCTCGTGATGCAGCTCGCCGGGGATCGGAACGGCCCTGCCGGCGCGCGGCGGCACGACCGACTCATGGACGAGCCGCTCGTCGGCGCGCCCGCGCGCGAGCAGCGCCTCCCAGGGCTCGACGATCTCGTCGGTGGCGGCCATCCCCTCCAGACTACGCGCCCCCGTGCTCGCGGTCCCGGGTCGGAGCGAGCGCCGTCAGTCGCGCCCGCGCGCGACCAGCCGCGAGAGCACGATCTGCGAGCGCGTGCGGACGACTGAGCCGTCGCGCTGGAGCGCCATGATCAGCCGCTCCAGGTCGCGCGCGTCGGCGACGCGGACGCGCGCGATCGCGTCGGCGTCGCCGGTGACGCTCCACGCCTCGACGACCTCGGGATGCTCGGACAGCCGCGTCGTGACCTCGTCGAGCAGCGTGCCGGGCGCGAAGAACAGCTCGACCAGCGCCTCGGTGCCGGCGCCGAGCGCGCCATGGTCGAGCACGGCGGTGAAGCCCTCGATCGCGCCGCTGGCGCGCAGCCGGTCGACCCGCCGCTTGACCGCCGGGGCGCTGAGCGAGACGCGCCGGCCGATGTCGCCGTAGGAGCGGCGCGCATCCTCGACGAGCAGCGCAACGATCTGCCGATCGATCGGGTCCATACGTTCGATTGTTGCAGCGATACGAGCGGTTGCGCCCTGGAGTCGCCGTCGGGGCAGGCGTACCGTGAAGGAAACGCACGAATGAAGGAGTCCACGATGTCGTCTCACCGTCCTGCCTCGGCCCGGATCGTGTTCGACGAGGCCCACGGCGAGGCGTGGACCGTGCGACCGGAGGTGGCCCGCGCGATTCAGCCGGCCCACCCCGAGGACTCCTCCTACGCGCGCGCCGCCGAGCTGCTGCGCGCGCACGACCTCTACGTCGCCGTGCACGAGCGCGGCCCGCTCGACACCGCCGCGCTGACCGCCACGGGCGCCGACGTCGTCGTGATCGCCCACCCCTCCGAGCCCGACTGGGAGCAGGTCGTGCCCGGTGGCTCGCCGCGCTTCTCCGCCGCCGAGCTCGACGCGCTGGCGGCGTTCGTCGTGCGCGGCGGCGGCCTGATCGTGCTCGGCGAGCAGGAGCAGGAGAAGTACGGCAACAACGTCAACGAGCTGCTGGAGCGGTTCGGGATCGAGATCGAGAACCGCACGGTCTCCGACTGGGAGCAGCACCTCGAGAGCCCGCATTGGATCCTCGCCGACCTGAAGGGCTCGAGCGACGACGGCGTCGACCTGCTCGCGCGCGTCCACCAGGCCTGCTTCTACCGCGCGACGACGCTCGCGCTCAGCAACGGCGCCCGGGTGCTCGCGCGCACGTCGCCGAACGCCTCGCAGCCCCACGCCCCGCTGATCGCGGTCGAGCGCTACGGCGCCGGCCGCGTCGTCGTGCTCGGCGACTCCGACCTCTTCGGCGACGACTGCATCGACGCGCTCGACCACGCCGACCTGTGGCTCAACCTCGTCCACTGGGCGGCCGGCGGCGCCTTCGCCGCGCCGCTGCCGCGCGACCCGCGCGCGACCGCGGCCCATGACGACCCCCACTGGCGCGCGCTCAAGCGCGAGGTCGACGCGCTGCGGCTGCAGCAGCGGCCGGACGGCAGCGTCGATCTCCAAACACACGACCCCCAGATCCTCACCGCGCGGGTCGATGCGATCGCGGCCGCGCTTGACGGCCTCGCGCCGCGCTTCCCGCACCAGGCCGACTACGTCGCCGCCGTCAAGGACGACCTCGCCGCGTGGGCCGGCGGCGGCTTCGGCATCCCGGACTTCACCGCCGCGCTCGCCGCCTTCCGCCCCGACCGCCAGCGCGAGGACGGCATCCAGCACCTCGTGCTGTTCCCGATGTACAAGCAGAACGGCTCGCGCGACAAGGTCTTCGAGGCGCTGATCGTCGGGGTGCCGTGGCCGGCGTGGCTGGCCGAGCTGGAGCGCGACCGCTATGACAACGCGAAGTTCGTCCCCGTCACGCTGATCGACAACACCGCCGGCTACGACTCCGACTGCGCCGTCCTCTTCCCCGAGACGGTCTCGGTCAAGGGCAGACCGGTCAACGAGTTCGGCGGCATCTTCTGCGACCGCGAGGCGGAGCGCTTCCGCCGCACCTCGTCCCAGGCCGCCGCGCTGCTGCGGCTCAACCTGCCGCCCGACGCCGCCGCACTGCTCGTCAGCGAGCGGCTCTCGCGCGACGCCTTCGAGCTGTGGGACCTGATCCACGACCGCACGCACAGCCATGGCGACCTGCCCTTCGACCCGTTCATGATCCGTCAGCGGATGCCGTACTGGATGTACGCGCTGGAGGAGCTGCGCTGCGACCTGACCGCCTTCGGCGAGGCGGTGACGCTGGAGCGCGAGGGCTTCGCCTTCGCCCGCCACGTGCAGTACGCGATCCTCTTCGACCGCATCTTCCGCTTCCCCGTCACCGGCCCGCGCGTGCGCAACTACGACGGGCTCGGCGGGCAGCTGCTGTTCGGCTACCTGCACGGGACGCGCCGCCTGCACTGGACCGACAACCGCCTGACGATCGACTGGGAGCGGGTCGCCGACGGCGTGCTGGAGCTGCGCGAGCAGGTCGAGGCGCTCTACCGCGCCGGCATCCAGCGGACCAAGCTGGCGCACTGGGCGGCCGCGCACGACCTCGTCGCCGCGCACGTGCCGCCGGCGGCCGGCTCGCGCTGGGCGGCGCAGGTGCGCGCCTTCGAGGAGGCGGCCGATCTGCGACCGTACGTGGACGAGGTGCTCGACGACGAGTTCCCGCTCTCGCTCTTCTACGCGTCGCTGCAGGCGAAGCTCGCGGCCGACGCTCCCAAGGAGGCCGTGCCCGCATGACATCCGCCGCACCGCTGCAAGGCCGCGCCGTCGCACTCGCCGGCGCGGGCGGCTCGCTCGGGCCGATCGTCGCCCGCGCGCTCGCCGACGCCGGCGCGACCGTCGCGCTCGCCGACCGCACGCAGGATCACCTCGACCCGCTCGTGGCCGAGCTGGGCCTGCCGGCCGAGCGCGTCGACGCGCGTGCGCTCGACCTGCTCGACGCCGAGCAGACGAACGCCTGGGCCGCGCACCTGGCGGACCGCTTCGGTCGTGTCGACGGGCTCGTCCACGCCGTCGGCGGCTGGCGTGGCGGCAGATCGCTGGCGGAGGCGCCGCAGGACGACTGGAGCTTCCTCGAAGGGCTGTTGATCCGCACGACGCAGAACACCTCGCGCGCCTTCCACAGTGCGCTGAGCGCCTCCGGCCGCGGCCGCTTCGTGCTCGTCTCCGCCAAGCAGGCGGTCCGCCCGACCGGCTCCAACGCCGCCTACGCCGCCGCGAAGGCGGCCGCGGAGGCGTGGACCTACGCGCTCGCGGAGGAGTTCGGCGCCGCCAGATCGGGCGCGACCGCCAACGTCGTCGCGATCGCCGCGCTCGTCACGCCGAGCATGCGCGCCGAGTCGCCGGAGAAGGAGTTCCTCACCTTCACCGACGCCGACGAGGTCGCCGCTGCGATCGCCTACCTGCTGAGCGACGCGGCGCGCAAGGTCAACGGCCAGCGGCTCGCGCTCTACGACGCGACCACGTGAGCACGTTCGCGAGCGACAACTACGCCGGCGCCCACCCGGCGGTGCTGGAGGCGATCGCGGCCGCCAACGAGGGCCACGCCGTCGCGTACGGCGCCGACCCCTGGAGCGACCGCGCGGAGGCGCTGATCAAGCGCGAGCTGGGTGAGCAGGCGCAGGCCTTCTTCGTCTTCAACGGAACCGGCGCCAACGTGCTCTCGCTGCGGGCCGCCTGCTCGCCGTGGGGCGCGGTGATCTGCTCGCAGACCGCGCACCTGAACGCCGACGAGACCGGCGCGCCCGAGCGCGTCGCGGGCGTGAAGCTGCTGACGACGCCGACGCCCGACGGCAAGCTCGTCCCCGCCGACGTCGCGCGCCTGACCGACCGCCTCGGCGACGAGCACCAGGCGCAGGCGCAGCTCGTCTCGATCGCGCAGTCGACCGAGCTGGGGACCGTCTACAGCCCGGCCGAGATCCGCGCGCTCGCCGACGCCGCGCACGAGCGCGGCCTGTTGCTGCACATGGACGGCGCCCGCCTGCCGATGGCGGCCGCCGGGCTCGGCGTGCCGCTGCGCGCGATCACGACCGACGCCGGCGTCGACCTGCTGTCGTTCGGCGCGACGAAGGTCGGCGCGCTGGGGGCGGAGGCGGTCGTGATACTCGACTCCGGCAAGCACCTCGCCGACGGGATGCCGTACCTGCGCAAGCAGTCGCTCCAGCTCGCCTCCAAGGGCCGCTTCCTCGCCGCGCAGTTCGTCGCGCTGCTGGAGGACAGGTTGTGGGAGCGGCTGGCGTCGCACGCCAACGCGATGGCGGCGCGGCTGGCCGACGCGGTGCGCGCGACGCCCGGCGTCGAGATCACCCAGGCAGTGCAGGGCAACGCGATCTTCGCGAAGCTGCCGGCGGCCGCGACCGCGCGGCTGCAGGAGCGCTTCCGCTTCTACACGTGGGACGCGCACACCGGCGAGGTGCGCTGGATGTGCGCCTGGGACACGACGCCGGAGGAGGTCGACGCCTTCGCCGCGGCGATCGCGACCGAGGTCGCCGCCGCGACCGCGTAGCGCTGGCAGACTCCTCGCCATGCGCTGTCTCTACGTCGACCTCGACGGAACCCTGCTGGGCCGCGGCGCGTCGCTGTTGAGCGACGCCGACGGCAACTTCTCCAACGCCGCCGTGCGGGCGCTCGAAGCCTGCCATCGCGCCGGCGTCGAGGTCGTCATCTACACCGGCCGGCGCGAGACGCAGGTGAGAGAGGACGCGCGCCTGATCGGGCAGAGCGCCTACATCTTCGAGGCCGGCTCCGGGCTCGTCGTCGACGGCGAGCTGGAGTGGCTGACCGGCGGCCTGGAGCCGCGCGACGGCAAGACGATCCACGACCAGATCACCGACTGCGGCGCCCCCGCGCTGCTGCTGGAGCGCTTCCCGAGACAGCTCGAATACCACGAGCCGTGGCACGTCAACCGCGAGGTCTCGCACCTCTTCCGCGGGCTCGTCGACGCCTTCGAGGTCGACGAGCTGCTGAGAGACAACGGCCACGACCACCTCCGCCTCGTCGACAACGGCACCGTCCACTCGCGCTCCGAGGCGCTCGCCGGCCTGCCGCAGGTGCGCGCCTACCACCTCGTCCCGAGAGCGGCGTCGAAGGCCGGCGCCGTCGCGCGGCACATGCAGATCCGCGGCTACACGCCGCAGGAGTGCATCGCCGTCGGCGACTCGCGCGAGGACCTCGGCGCGGCCGCCGCCGTCGGCACCTTCTGGTTCGTCGCCAACGCGCTCGAGAAGGATCCGACGCTGCGCGAGGCGATCGAGGGCAGAGCGAAGGTGCGCGTCGCCGAGGGTCGCAACGGCGAGGGCGTCTACGAGGCGGTCGTGACGACGCTCGCCGCGCGCCGCGGCTGAGCGGCGCCGCTCACTTCCCGTCGCGCAGCTTCTTGAGCCGTACGAAGCCGTTCCATCTGAACTCGCAGGCGACGTTCTCGCGGCTGCGCCACTGGAGGTCGACCGGCAGCTTGATCCAGCGGCGGGTGAACTCGATCTCCTTGTAGAACATGACGCTCGCGTCGCCGCCGTCGCCGATTCCGCAGCTGGGGTGCTCGGGGGCGTCTTTGCACGCCCAGCCGCCGCTGACGAGCGAGTACTTGATCGCGATGCGGTCGCGCTGCGGGTAGATCGCCATGCCGAATCTGTCGGTCTGCGTCGGTCTGTTCCAGCTGCAGTCGCGGGTGCCGTTGCTGTCGGCGAAGCGGGCGCTCGATCTGATCGCGTAGTCGACCGGGCGTGCGGTCGCGACGACGACGCGGTCGCGCAGCATGAAGCGGCCGCCGATGTCGCTGCGCTCGTTTCTGAGGATGTCGCCCTCGACGCGCGTCTTGTTCGTGATCCGCGCCGTCGAGCACGCCGAACGGCTGCCGGCCGCTTCTCGTTCTGCCGCTTGGGGCACAGCCGCCGGCTCTTCTCGCTCTCGTTCTCGTGCACGCGGGCGGCTTGCTCGCCGCAGACGCCGGTGCGGCGCCCACCGGCCCGAGCGCCAGTGCCAGCATGCACAGCGGCAGCCCGAGCAGCGGCGTGGCGACCAGCCGGCTGCTCATCTGCCGTCGCGCAGCTTCTTCAGGCGCACGAAGCCGTTCCATCTGACCTCGCAGTCGACGGTGTCCGAAAGGCGCCATTGCATGTCGATCGGCAGCTTGATCCAGCGGCGGGTGAACTCGATCTCCTTGTAGAACATGACGTCGGCGTCGTGGAGCTGGCCGTTGCCGCAGCTGGGGTAGTGGGTCGTCTCGTGGCGGCAGCCCCAGCCCGGCGTGATCACGCCGTAGCGGATCGCGATGCGATCGCGCTTGGGATAGATCATCAGCTTCAGGTCGTTGACGGCGAACGGGCGTGGATAGCTGCAGTCGGTCACCTCGCCGTTGTCCTCGTATCTCGCCGAGGAGGTCGTTCTCCACGTGACCGGCTTGACCGCCGTCAGCACGTAGTCGCCGTGCAGCAGGAAGCGGCCGCCGACCTCGGTCAGCTCTCTTCTGAAGATCGGCCCCTGCTCGGTCCGCTGCTTGGGCGAGACGACCGCCGTCGTGACCGCCTCGAAACGGAAGTCGGCGTCGTCGGGCGCGCGCGCCGTCAGCGTCCCGGAGAGCTGGATGCCGTCGAACTCGTACTCGATCCCGTCGAGGCCGCCGAACGGCCGCTGCGCGCCTCTTCCTCTTCTGCTGCTCGGCACGCAGCCGCCTCTCGCTCTTCTCGATCTCGCTCTCGCTCTCGTGCACGCGGGCAGCTTGCTCGCGGCGGTGGCGGTGGCCGACATGGCGGGCGCCAGCGCGAGTGCGAGCAGGCAGGGCAGCAGCGCGGCGAGCAGCGTCGACGGGCGGCGGAGCGATCTGAGCATGTGCTCGACGCTAGCCGGGGCCCGTCGCGCGGTCGATCGGCCAGACGGCGCGGCGACCTCTGTCGAACGTCCCGGTCTCATCTGCCGTCACGCAGCTTGCGCAGCTTGACCCAGCCGTGCCATCTGTAGCTGCAGGTGGCGTCCTCTCTGATCGAGTACTGCAGGTCGATCGGGAGTCTGATCCAGCGACGGGTGAACTCGATCTCCTTGTAGAACATGAGGCCGGCGTCGCCGCCGCGCGTGTGGCCGCAGCTCGGTACGACGGTGGTGTCGCACTGCCAGCCGCCGGTGAACAGCTGCCAGTTGGCGGCGACGCGGTTGCGCTCCTCGTCCCAGGCGAAGACGACCGACAGTCTGCCAGCGCCGTTCTGCTGGAGACCGGGCGGGAGCGGACAGCCGCGGACCTCGCCGTCGTACTCGATCGTTGCGGTCGCGTTCGATCTGTAGAGCACCGGCGAGGCGACGGCGGGCACGATCTGGGTGTTGAAGGAGAAGCGGCCGCCGGCCGTCGTGACCCACGGCGTCTCGTCGGTGATTCTCCGTCTCAGCGGCGAGATCGTCGTCGTCGAGGAGGCGGTGAAGCGGAAGTCGGCGCCGGTCGTCTCGCTCGCCGACATCGTGCCGGAGATCTGCACCTCGTCGAACTCGAACTCGTCCCCGGCCAGATCTCTCCAGAACTCCCAGCCGCGCGGTTGGCGGCGCGTCTTCTGTCTGCACGGGGCCGTTCTTCTTCTGGCGCCCGCTCTGCTTCTCGCGTCGCATCTGGTCGGCTTCGTCGCGGCGACGCCGGTCGCCGGGGCGACCGTCAGCGCGGCCGCCGGGAGCGCGGCGAGCGTGAGCAGCAGCGCGAGCGGTCTGTTCCGGAGCATCACTCGACGGTACGGCGGCTGCCGTGACGCCGGATCTGCCGGATGGGGTAGTCGTCTCTGCCGAAGGTCGGAGCGGGCCGCGCCGCGTCCTACTCCGGCGCTTCGCGCAGATCCTCGCCGCGTCTGAACCAGCCTCTGACGCGCGTCGCGGCACGACCGAAGGCGCCGCGCGGAACCGCTCTCGCCGGCCGCCATCGCGCCGGCGGTGGGACCGTCGCGCGCACCAGCGCGACCCACTCGCTCAACGGCAGCTCGCCGCCGATCAGCCGTGCGAGCGCGCTCGTCACCGGCGCCTCGACGCCCGCGCGCGCGAGCGCGTGCGCCAGCAGCGGGACCGACTCCAGTGCCTCGACCGCCTGGCCGATCCGCTCCGGGATCTGCTGTGCCGGCACGCCCTCGGCGAGCAGCTCGCCGGCGCGGCGGTTGCGGCTCTGCGGCGCGAGCGCGGTCGCGACGAGGTCACCGGTGCCGGCGAGGCCGATCATCGACTCCGGCCGCGCGCCCTGGCGCTCGGCGTAACGCCAGACCTCGGCGAAGATGTGGCCGGCGGCGGCGCCGGCGGCGTTGAGGCCCTGCGCCTCGGTCGCGCCGGCGGCGAGCGCGGCGGCGTTCTTGGCGGCGCCGGCCAGCTCGACGCCGACGGGGTCGTCGGACTGCTCGCAGACGACGCCGGCGCGGATGAAGACCGAGGCGATCAGTCTCGCGAGCGCCTCGTCGGTCGCGGCGGCGACGAGGCCGGCGCCCTCGCGCACCATCTCCTGCGCGTGCGCGGGGCCGCCGACGCAGGCGACGCGCTCGGCGCCGAAGCGCTCGCGCAGCAGCACCGTCGGCGCCGTCCCGGCCGGCGGCACGAGCCCCTTCGTCAGCGAGACGATCGAGGCGCGGCGGCTGAGGCCGGCCTGCTCGAGCCCGGCGATCACCGCCTCCAGCTGCGCGGAGGGGACGGCGAGGAAGACGAACTCGGCCCGCCCCAGCCCTGCGGCGGCCGGCTCGATCCGCAGCTCCTTCGGCAGCTCGACCCCCGGCAGGTAGGCGGCGTTCTCGCGGCTGGCGTTGAGCTGCTCGGCCTGCGCGGCGGTGCGCGTCTGCAGCGTCGTGCGCAGCCCGCCGCGCGCCAGCAGCACGGCGACCGCCGTCCCGAACGAGCCGGCCCCGACGACGACCGCGCGGCGCAGCGCGGGCGGGACCGGGATCTGAGGACGCGGGAGCGGTGGCACGAAGCGGCGAGCGTAGCGCTCAGCCGGCGTCGAGGTCCTGCACCTCGACGATCACGATCTCGCCGCCGACGACGTCGGTTCGGAAGCGCGGGTGGCCTCTGACCATGAGCGTCTGCGGATCGTCGCGGTCGTAGAGCACGCGGGCCGGCTCGCCCGGCGCCAGCCCGTGCAGCGTGTAGCGGTTCATGTACTGGCGGTGGACGGTGCGGACGGTGGCGCCGTCGGGCAGCGCCAGGTCGAGCGTGAACTCGATCTCTCTGGCGACCTGATCACGCACGTTGCCGGTCTCGCGCATCGCGACGACGATCGCGCGGCCTCCGACGCCGCGCTGCGCGAGCGCGGAGGCCAGTTCCTTGTCCGGGTTCGGCTTGCGACTGAAGAGCCCCATCGCGCCAGCGTACCCAGCTCAGACCAGCTCGGCCAGCGTGCGGCCGGCCGCTTCGAGCGCGTCGAGCGTGTCGGCCTCCAGCACGGCCTGGAGGTCGAGGATCCGGCCGCCGAAGGGGTCGAGCGTGCGACCGCCGACGACGGCGAAGCAGGGCACGCCGCTCTGCCGCGCGCGCGTCGCCAGCTCGCCGGGCGCCTTGCCGGCGAGCGTGTGCAGATCGAGCAGCCCCTCGCCGACGACGACCGCGCGCGCCGCCTTCATGCGCGCGTCGCCGTCGAGCACGTCGAGCACGAACGACGCGCCCGACTCCAGCCGCGCGTCGCAGGCCTGCGCGAGCGCGCCCGCGAGCCCGTCGCCGCTGGCGCCCCAGGCGACGCCGTCGGCCGGCGTGCGCACGTCGCACAGCACGACGAGCCGCGGCGCGATCCCGCCGCCGGAGGCGATCGCCTCGACGGCGCCGTCGCCGCCGTCGCCGCAGCGGAGGTCGCCGGCGCCGACGAGCAGCACCTCGGCGCCGGTCTGCGCGGCCGCCAGCAGCAGCTCGCCGGCCGCGGCGCTCGACGCCGGCACGGCGTCGGGGTCACCGCCGCCGAGCACGCCGCCCAGCTCGACGATCGCGGTGCCGCCGTCCTCGATCAGGCCGATCCCGACCGGCCGGCCGCCGACCTCGACGGCGGCGGTCTCGCCGCCGAGCGCGGGCAGCAGCACCTCGAGCGTGCCGGCGCCGCCGTCGGCGAGCGGGCAGAGGTCGACCTGCCAGCCGCCGGCCTCCAGGCCGCGGCCGAGCGCGGCCGCGACCTGCGTCGCGCGCAGGCCGGCGGAGCGGAAGGGGGCGGGGGCGACGAGGATCGGACCGGACATCGGCGCCGGATCCTACGAGGACTCAGCCGCATATGTAGACGCCGGCGACGTTCGTGACGACGACCGCGGCGGGAGCCGATCTCCAGCCGCCGGCCGACAGTCTCGTCTGCACTCTGTAGGTGCCTATCAGGGAGACGGCCGGCAGCGTGTATCTGGTCGCGGTCGAGTTGACGACTCTGCCGTCGGGCTGGGTCACGTCGTAGGAGACGGTCGCGCCGCTGGGCGGCGTGACCGGGTTCCAGTCGATCGAGCCTCTCAGCAGCCCGAGGCCGTTGCATCTGACGTTCGGCGGCGTCGGCACGGTGTACGACGAGAGGCTCGCCGAGGCGGCGACCGCGGCGAGGAACGCGGCCGAGGCCGGCGCCGCCGCCCACAGGGCGGCGACCAGCGCGGCGGCTGTCAGGCGCCCGCTCAGGGCGCCTCCCGTGCCGGCGAGCCGGTCCGCCTGCCTCCTCTGCGGCGGCGATCGACCAGCCATGCGAGCGCGACCGCGCTCGTCAGCACCCCGAGCCAGTATTCGACCCACGGGCTGTCGATCCACTCGATCGGCTGCCCCAGCCACGGCACGACGACGATCGGCCGCTCGACCTTCGTCACCGTCAGCGGCGGGTCGGCCGCTCTGTTGCGGTCGCCCTTGACGACCAGCGTGACCGCGCCGCCGCCGGCCGCTCTCAGCGACTGCACGCGGTGCATGATCCGCTTGCCGTCGCTGCGGCGGACCGCGACCACCTCACCGACTCTGACCGTGTCGGCCGGCACGAGCCGCACGACCGCGACCGTCCCGACGGGGAGCTGCGGCCGCATCGAGCCGGTCTTGATCACGAGCGGCTGCGCGCCGGTCGCGATCGCGAAGGCGGTCAGCGCCAGACAGGCCGCCCCGAACAGCGCGACGGCCCAGCTGAGCAGCCGCAGCAGGCGGCGCTCAGGTCGTGGCCGTGAAGGTAAAGGTGGCATTCGACGTCAGGCCCTGGAGCGCGTTGTCGGCGGCGCTCGGCAGCTCGACGCGGTAGCAGAGGAACTCGCTCGCGGCCGCGGCCAGCGGGCGGGCCGCGATCGTCGCGCTGCCGAGCCCCGCGGCCTCGGCGTAGACGACTGTTCTCGACGCGTTGTACTCCGTCGCGGTGCAGGTCGCGCTCGGCACGACCTTGATGCCGACGACGAGCGCGCCGGCCAGCGGCGCGCTGCCCGTCACCGCCGTTCTCATCGCGTAGTTGAAGTCGGAGGTGCCGGAGTTGGTGATTCTCAGCGGCGCGAATCTGACCGTGCCGGGGATCATCCCGGTCGTCGTCAGCGAGGTGAAGGCGACCGTCCCGGTCTGGTCGTTGGCTCTGATCTGCACGGTGCCGGTCGAGAAGCTCGTCGTCACGTCGACGGAGTCCGTGAAGGCGGCGTAGGCGCCGAGCCACGAGAGCCCGACCAGCGGACCGATTGCCAGCAACGCCCGCACGCGGCGCGACGAGGGGAACTTCATTCAGACACCTCCCGAGTGTCAAGTGGATGAGTCATGGGTCGTATCGGCTCTACGTCAAACAACTTGAAAATGGTCAGCGGCCGCGCGAGCAATCAGGAGGGTTAACCCACCTTCTTCAGGTAGATTGGCGCGCGGCCGTTCGCTGGGCGCGGGCGTGCAGCGCGTGCTCGCGCCGATGCGGCCGGGTAGGCTCCGCAGCGATGGCGCGCGAGTACACGACGGTCGACGCGGCCGGGATGGAGCTGAGAGTCTCCAGCCCGAGCAAGCTCTACTTCCCCGACGCCGGTCACACGAAGCTCGACCTGATCGAGTACTACCTCGCCGTCGCCGACGCGGCGCTGATCCACCTGCGCGAGCGGCCGACCGTGCTGAAGCGGTTCGTCGACGGCGTCGGCGGCGAGCCGTTCTTCCAGAAGCGCGTCCCCGACAGAGCGCCGCCGTGGCTGCAGACGGCGACCGTCAGATTCCCCAGCGGGCGCGAGGCGCGCGAGCTGACGCCGGTCGACGCCGCGCACCTGACCTGGGCCAACAACCTCGGCGTGATCGACTTCAACCCGTGGCCGGTGCGGCGCGCCGACCTCGACCACCCGGACGAGCTGCGCGTCGACCTCGACCCGACGCCCGAGGCGAGCTGGGACGACGTCCGCAGAGTCGCGCTCGTCTGCGGCGACGTGCTGCGCGACCACGGCCTCGTCGGCTTCCCGAAGACCTCCGGCTCGCGCGGGATCCACATCAACGTCCGCGTCAGAGCGGAGCACGACTTCACCGGCGTCCGCCGTGCCGCGCTCGCGCTCGCGCGCGAGGTCGAGCGGCGGGTGCCCGACCTCGCCACCAGCAAGTGGTGGAAGGAGGAGCGCCACGGCGTCTTCGTCGACTACAACCAGAACGCGCGCGACCGCACCGTCGCCTCCGCCTGGTCGGTCCGCCCGACGGCCGACGCGCGCGTCTCGATGCCGCTGACGTGGGACCAGGTCGCCGCCGTCGAGCCGGCCGACTTCACGCTCGCGACGGTGCCGGCGCTGCTCGCGCGCGACGGCGACCCGCACGCCGAGATCGATGCCAACGTCGGCTCGCTCGAGCAGCTGCTGGAGCTGTCGCGCCGCGATGAGGAGGAGGGCCTCGGCGACGCGCCGTGGCCGCCCAACTTCGCCAAGCAGGCGGGCGAGCCCAAGCGCGTCCAGCCGAGCCGCGCGCGCAGAGACGACGCGTAGGGCGGTCGCGCGGCCTCCGGGAGATCCCGGAGGCCTCTGCGGATGATCCCGTCTGGTGGCGCGGCCGCCGGCGGCGCACCATCGTCGTCATGCCCAAGCACCGCCTCGTGGCGGTGGTGGTCGCGACGTTCGCGCTCGCCGCCGTCGCGCTCAACGCCGTTCTCTCGGCGACCGCCGCCGACCCCCGTCTCGCCAGCGGCGGCCCGACGCCGCGCGGCCTGCCGCCGCACGCCGCCGCGATCGTCGCGGACGCCGCCGACGGCACCGTCCTCTACGCCGACCACGACCGCCGCTCGCTCGCCGTCGCGAGCACGACGAAGCTGATGACCGCGCTCGTCGCGCTCGAGCGTCTGCCGCTCGACGACGTCGTCGCCGCACCTGCGTACGCTGCCGCCGGCGACGAGTCGACGATCGGCCTGCAGTCCGGAGAACGGATGACCGTGGGCGACCTGCTGATCGGCCTGCTGGTGGCCAGCGGCAACGACGCGGCGCATGCGCTCGCGGTCGCCGCCGCCGGCTCCGAGCCGGCCTTCGTCGCGCTGATGAACGAGCGGGCGGCCCAGCTCGGGATGCGCGACACGCGCTACGCCGACGCGAGCGGGCTCGATCCCGCCAGCCGCTCCAGCGCCGCCGACCTCGTCGCCGTCACGCGCGCGCTGCGCCGCCATCGCTTCTTCCGCGCGACGGTCGCGGCGCGCACCGTCGTGCTGCGCAGCGGCGCCTGGAAGCGGACGCTCCACAGCACCAACGACCTGCTCGGCGGCGCGCTCGGTGTCGACGGCGTCAAGACCGGGCACACGCGCGCGGCCGGCTACGTGCTGGTCGGCTCGGCGACGCGGCGCGGGCGCGCGGTCGTCGCGGTCGTGCTCGGGGCGCGCAGCGAGCGGGATCGCGACGAGGCGACCGCGCGGCTGCTGCGCTACGGGCTGCGGCGGCTGCGATGAGCGGCGGCGCGCCGGGCGGCGGAGCCGGCGCGGCTCCGGGAGATCCCGTAGGCGGGGCAGGTGCGATCCCGGATTGCCCCGATCCCCGGCCGCCCGCCACAATGGAGCAGGTGTCCGCAGGTCCGTCCCACCCCGGCGCGCCGCTGCCGCAGCCGCTGCGGCGGGCGCGCGACGGCCGCTGGCTCGGCGGCGTCTGCCGCGGGATGGCGAACCGCTGGTCGACGCCGGTCGGCCAGCTGCGCGCGCTGTTCGCCGTCGCGACGCTGTTCGGCGGGCTCGGGCTGCTCGCCTACGCCGCCTGCTGGCTGGTGCTGCCGACCGACGCCGAGGAGGACAGCCCGTCGCTGCTGCGCGCGCTCGCCTCGGTCGCGCTGCTGGCGGCAGCGGCGGCCGGCCTCACGACGATCGCGCTCGTGGCGGCGGTCGCGACGCTGTTCGGCTTCGGCTGGGCGGTGGCCGTCGGGATCGGCGCCTTCCTCGCGGGCGCGCTGGTGCTGCTGCCGGCCGCGAAGCCGGCGTGGGTGCTGCCGCCGCTGATCGCCGCGGCGCTGCCGGCGATCGCCGTCGCCGCCAGCGGTGCCGAGCTGATGCCGCACGCGGGCCTGCGCAGCGAGCGCCCGGAGCGCGCCGCCGCGATCCCGTCCGACGGCTACCGCACCGGTCTCGGCGACCTCTTCGTCGACCTGCGCGAGCTGCGCGTCGCGCCGGGCGCGATCGTGCCGCTGAAGCTCGACACGGGCGTCGGGCGAACCGTCGTCGCGCTGCCGCACGACCGCTGCTTCGACGTCGAGCTGACCTACGCGACCGAGGGCGACGGCTGGCGCGTGGTCCGCTCGTTCGCGGACGCGCTCGGGATCGGCGGGTCGGTCGGCGGCAACGGCGCGATCCTCTACGGCGGCTGGGTCGGCGGGAGCGGCCGCTGGACCCGCCGCTCCGACGACCCGCGCGCGCCGACGTTGCGGATCGACTACTCGACGCTCGGCGGCGAGCTGTGGCTGCGCGACTACCCGCCCGGCGTCGGCCCGCTCGCCACGCCCTGGTGGCCGTACGACGGCACCGTCGGGGATGAGCGGCGGCTGCGCGAGCTGGAGCGCGGCGCCTGCGCGCCCGGCGCCGCCGAGCGCGCAGCCGCGGCGCGCGCCGCCGCGAGAGCGCGGAGAGCG